>CAYTDH010000123.1:0-9341 GCA_964436325.1 uncultured Tangfeifania sp. | reverse complement strand
TGTTGGTGATGGCAGCAGTTCCGGGTGGGACGCCGGATTCAGCACTCCCCCGCGGCAATGGGAGAGTGGGACTGATAAGAGTTGTCGTTGTTGTCGTTGTTTTCATTGTTGTCCTGGTTGTCCTGGTTGGTGAACCGGTTTCAACTACAGGGAAAGGTAATATTGTGTTGTATCGTTGTTTCATGGTTATGGATTTGCTTTTATGATTTCTGGTCTTGGTTTTATTACAATATCAACTGTTACTGATTCGCTCTCGTTGCCGTGGCAGTCGGTGATCCAATAGGTGATGGTATGTGTAATTGGATTAAATTCCACACCATCGCCCCAGAGTTCAATATCGCTACCATAAGTTGATGGTTGCCCTGTTCCGCTGATTGAACCGTGAGAAATCCAATTGCCGGCATTTTGCGGATCGGGTGTATCTGAAAAATCAATACGCCAATTGATGATCATATCGGTTGAATTGCAGCAATTGTCAGTAATCCCTGAAATATCGAGTGCTGTATTGCCCGCTTCAAAAGTTCTGAAATCCACCGGGTACTTGTTGACAAGTGGGTTAATATGATTGATAACCGGATTAGCATTTGCCGGGTCGTAGCTTGCCCAATGCAGTGGGTCTACACAATTTTCGTAGGGTGAGGTGGTAAAAGTTGGAGCTTCATCATCGGTAACCGTTATTATATGTGAGCATTCATCCGAACCTGCTTCATTGGTAGCAGTCCAGTAAATTGTAGTTATACCTACCGGGAATTCCATCTCGCCGATTACAGGCGGGCCGTTAATACCTTCGGTTTCTTCATCAAAAGTTACAGTTGCATCTGAAGTTCCCTCAGGCCATGTTATCGTGTAGGTCCAGACAATGGGATGTCCGCCGCTAATTAACGCTGCTTTTGGAGGATCGAGTAATGCAGAACAAGTTCCGGGACTTGCACTAATGGTAATAGGATCAGGGCATTCGATAACCGGAACGGAAAGGACGATAACTTCCTGTTCACATTCGTACGTATTGCCTGAAACATCAGTAATGGTCCAGGTAACGATGGTTGTGCCGATGGGGTATTCTCCATTGGCATTATCTGTTTCAGTACTATATGGAGAGTCGTGTTCCATACTTTCTACCGCACTGCAGGGATCGGAAAAGGTAGGAGCAGAAACATTTACCCAGGCTTCAGTTGCGTTGTTCTGAGTAAATACAGGTGCCGGATTCGGCGGACAATCTACAATAGGCGCATGAAAATCAGTCCATTCCACAAACACAGTAAACTGACAGGATGCTTCATTTCCAACATCATCTGTGGCAATATAGATTACAGTTGTTTCTCCCAGTGGAAAGTTGTAGCCGTCAGCTGAACCGGCTACATCATCCACTGTTGAACCGTCAGGTAATATCAAACTGAAAGAAAGTGTCGGGTCAGAACAATCATCATTAAATACAGGATTAAGATCTTCAGTGTATTCTGTTACTTCACATTCGCCTGTGATTGCTTGTAAAACAATTGGGTTGCCACTGCCGGGGCATGTAATTGTTGGGGGCTGGTCATCGGTAATGGTAAAGGTCACCGGATTGGTCTCAACCGAATTTCCGCATTTATCGGTTGCTGTAAAGGTGACTGTTTTGGTTTTAGTGTGGGCATCAGTATCAATTACCCATGTTTGTGTTGTACTGTTGTTGGTCCAGGTTATTCCGCTGCAGTGATCGGTGGCGTTTGCACCTCCGTTATTGCCAAGCCAGGTTTGATAATCCGGGTTGGCATCTGCTCCGCCAGAAACACAAACGGCATTGTCATTGGCAGGCTGAATGGTAATTGCCGGCGGTGTTTCATCTCCAATTAACACCATGAGTTCACAGATGGAACCACAGCCGCTTGCATCATTATAATTCAGGAATAACGTAAATGTACCGTCGCAAACATCTGCTGTTTGTATCGTAACCGTTTCACCATCTGTATTTTCACTTATTGTTGCTTCACCAGTAATACTCCAGGCGTAATTGCTCATGCCGGTTTCAGCAGAGAATGTATATTCTGTATTGGGGCAAAGCGGTTCAGCAGGTCCTGAAATGATGCATTCCAATACCGGGTTTACGGTGATGGTTACAGTAAACGGGTCGCCGTTGCAAATACCAGAACTTGGAGTAACGTTATAAATGACGTCAATAGCTTGGTCTGTTGTGTTTGTCAATGTTCCGGTGATATGTGTTTCGTTTGTGCCGGCTACAGCACCTGTAATTCCGGTTATTGAAGGTGCAGACCAGGAATAAGTTGTTCCGGAGGGAACAATCCCGTTGGTTCCGTCAATTGGTGCGTATTCAAAACTTCCATCGCTGCAAAGGATTTCAGTATAATCATCAACAACGGCTTTTGGATACACTGTTACAGTGAACTGGCAGATAGAAGTATTACAACCGTCGGAAGCAGTCCATGTAACGGTAGTTGTTCCCTGGTTAAATTCAACATCGTTAAGAGTAGTCAGGTCATTGGCAGTAGTTTGGCCTGAGAGAGTGGCATAGATTTCATCAATTCCGCAGGCATCGATTGCTGAGGCATCCCAGCTTGTGCCACTGTGCAAATATGTTTGGGAGGCTGCGTTAACACATACTTCCGGGGTAGTTGCTGCGCAGGTAATTACAGGAGGCGATGTGTCTATAATACGATTGGTAGCCGGAGATTCACTGCAGGCTGAATTTGAACTGCCATCACCTGCATTTGTATTGCCGCAACCTGCAGCCAGCACATAACGGGTTTTAACTACATAGCCCGAGCAATCGTCAGCGGTAGGCGATTGGTTGGAGGTTCCCCAGGTTGCTCCGTCATCAAAACTGTATTCAATGCCAAAGCCGGTTATTGTGGCTGGCGGCGTAACCTCAAACGCTCCGCATCCGGCAGTTACTTCGGGAGCTGTTGGTGCGGGCGGAAAGATAACAACACTTACAATATTGCTAACGCAATCTTCTTCTCCTGTTGAACCTGCCGGCAGGGTGCCGCATGAATTGTCCAGCACATAACGGGCCTGGATGGTGTGGCAGCCCGGTTCGGTTGGGAGTGTTGGATTTGCAACCCATGTGTTATCGTCAATTTTCCATTCTACACTGAATCCGGTTATTGATGGCACAGATGGAAGGGAAAAGGACGTATTACAGGCATTGGCGGGGGTATTTAATACTGGTGGTTCGGGAAGTACTAATTCGTTTCGTGTGTATTCACCACATGGACTTATTGTTTCGGCTGGAATGGTTGCATATTCGGTACTGCAATCGGAAGAAAGGGTATACCTTGAGACAACCGTCCAGCAACCGGGTGTATTGTTTAAATAAGCATTTGCCTGGGTTAGTGTGCCAAATTCGCTTAAAGTACCTCCAGGCGCTTGAACTGCAAATTCTGCATTAAAACCGCTAACAGCCGTAAATGAAAGAAACTCCAGTTCGGTACCGCAACCTCCGGTTAATTCAGGCTGAGGAGCCTCAGGAAAAACAACAAATGGTTTGGTGTCAATGCAATTTCCTTTTTGGTAAGTGGCTTCATAGCATCCCGGGGTTGTTGGAGTAAATTCCCCTGTAATTCGGTCTATGCTTCCTCCGCCCGTTACAGTCCATCCTTCGTCAGCATCAATTGTATTATCTGTTGTTATAGCGTCATCCAGTAAAAATTGCACATTCCCACCATGAATACATGAATTTAAAGTAGTAACTACCGATTGCAGGTAAAGAATTTTCACAGTAGTGTTTGTAGTTCCGCATTTACCGGTTACATAAATTCTGAATTCCGGTTCGTATGGATAATTGCCTGTATTGATTGTATAACTGTAATCAATATGGCCGCTGTTGTTGGATTCCTGGTAGCTACCGGGAACTTCTTCCCAAACTCCGTTGTTATTATACTGTAGTACAGCGGTATTTCTATCATCCTTTTTGCCGGCTCCGGCTCCTGTTATTTTAGCAGTTAGTGTCACATCTCCACCAACACACGCAACTTCTTCTTGGTCAATATCGGTATTCACAAAAGGCCCCTTTTTATCTACAATCACATGGGAAATATCAGAATATGTGGTGCCGCAAGAATTGTTAAAAGCTGCTCTAAAAAAAACTTCTTCATCACTGTCAGGTGCAAATATTTCCAGCAGGTTTTTGGTTGTTCCGTCAAATTCAAAATTCCTCAAATCGCCTGAACCAATAAGCCCATCGGGAACCGCAGCCCATCCGGTTGTTCCATCCATACTGTATTCCCACTGTATTGTCGCTGCGGGGGATGCAATACTGTATGAAGAAATTGCAGTATTTGATTTTCCACAAACCAATAAAGGTGTTTCTGGTTGTTGGGTAACCGTTGGCAGTGTATTAACGGTAACTGTAATGGTGTAAACTTCGCCCATGCAATCATCCGTTTCAGGAGTTATCAAGTATTGAATAGTTCCGCCTTCCCCCGTAGCTGTAAGGGTTTGATTAATTGAATTGCCACTATCTGCAGAATAACCGGCCAAATCTCCTGTAACATCTCCAATTGTCCATGAAAAAGAAGCGGGAACATTTGCGGCAAGTGTAATATCGGTGCTTTCACCAGAACATATTGTTTTTGTATTTGACGTTGTAACTTCCGGTGTTGTGTTTATTGTAACATATACGGGCTGAATGTCATAACAACCGGTAGTTGTTTCTCCTTTTATGTAATAAGTGCCGGAGGTTGCAACCGTGGTATAATTGGTTAAAGGGCTTGTTGCAGCAGCATCTGTCCAGTAAGAAAAGGTTAATCCGGAAGTTGAACCGGAAGTTATGGCGGCGTTTGTAAGATTTACTGTTGCCGGGGTACAAACTGGATCGGGATCGGTAATAACCACATTTACTTCGGGATAAATGGTAACATTAACCGGCTTAATATCGGTGTAACAACCGTCTGTTGTCCCACCTTGAATGTAATAAGTACCAGATGAACCAACTATGTCAGGATTGGATAGCATATTATTGCCCCCGGAATCAGAAAAATAGCTAAAACTAAGGCCACCTGTTGAGCCGCTTGTTACAGCCGGGGCAGTTAAATCGACTGTGCCTGGTGTACAAATACCTTCGGGATGGTTGATAACGAGTGCTGGTTTTTGAAATACAGAAACCGTTTCTACTGTAGGATTTTCTGGCGAGCATCCATTGGTATTTGTATAGATTACCTCAATTGCCTGGTTGCCTGCCGTACCCCACCTAACTGTTACTTCATTGGTTCCCTGGCCGGTTTCAAAGGACCCGCCGGCGGAAACTGACCAATTATAATCCGACATACCGGTTTCAGTAGTATAAGTAGCAGTGGTGGTTTGGCAGGGAGAAAAATTCCCGGTAATAGTGGGGGATGGGAGGGGGTTAACAATGATACTGCCATTTGCTGTTGCAACATCGCATGAATTTCCTGATGTTGTAACCGTGTAATTAAATGTTCCTGATTCCATAGGAGTACCACTAATGGTAAACATTCCACCTGAAAAGTTTCCATTCACGCCGTTGGGCAAATTGCCTGCTGTTACTGAGGCCCCGGTTGCTCCCTCACCTGTTGAATAAGTGATATTGGTTATCGCATTGTTAATACAAATCGTTTGGTTTTCGGTTTCCGAAGGGGATGTTAGCGTAAGAATGTGGTCAGGTTCAATGGTGATCGTTAATGCATCTCCTGAACTTTCGCAATTCACTTCGGTCAGCACAAGCAATGTTGCATTGTAGGTGCCGGGTGATGCTCCCCCGGGTATATTAACAGATATGGGACTTGTGGGAAGGCTTGTCCAGTTTACATCTGAAAATCCCTGGCCTTCGGATGTGGCATCGAAATCGATGCGGTATTCAACCGGAGAACCGGTTGTTGAAGAATAGGGCAAATCGGCTGAAGTTGTTCCTTCGCAAACTCCAGGACTGGTTCCGAGTGTAATGTCCGGTGGCGTGCATTCTGCAAGGGCAAACGAAATATTCCCCAAAGATGAAAGTCCATTAAAACTTACACTGGTGGAGGATGCCGAAGTAACATTGGGGTAGCTCCATGAACTCTCGTTAAAAAGTCCAACAAGGTAATCGCCGCCATCAGCCAAACCTAAAGGAAAATCAAATGTGCCTTCAACAGTGCTGAAAGCGACTCCGCTGTTGTTCACTGACCAGTAATTGTTTACACTTTGTGCAGAATTGAGCAGCGAACTGGCGATATTGGGGTGCTTACTTCCGTTGGAAAAAACGGTAATGTCTCCTTGGGATGACAGGCTGTTGAATGTGAATTGCAGCGGCGTATAATTGTTTCCGTTACCCACCGGGAAAAGGTAAGTGGCTGTCCCGCTTCCGGCAATGGCACGTTGCAGGTTCCCTGTAACATGCCCTGAAGTTCTGGAAACAGAAGAAGTGGAGGGATTTGAAAGAATTAAATTTTGTGCGGTAGCATCAATATTGCCTCCGTTCATGTTCAGCTCTCCGTTGATTGTTAAATCGTTTCCGGATATCAGAATTCCTGGATTATTATGGCTGTTGATGGTGATATTGGAAAGCGCAAATGGTGAATTAATTAAAAAAACTGCTCCGTTTCCTGTTATATTACTACCAAAAACAAATGTTCCTCCTTCAATATTTTTTGTGCCATAACCTCCGCTAATGATTACCAAATCGCCTGCAGTTCCTGTATTGGGTTTATGAAAATCAATTTGGGCGTTATTGCGAATGGTGAAATCTGTATTTGCACTGATGTGAAAGCTTGCATAGGTAGAGTTTGAATGTCCTGTCTTCGAAACATTGATTGTGCCGCCAGAAATGGTAACATCACCTCCGCTTACAAAAAATCTTGCAGCAATATTTAACGTTCCATCTGTTATTTCAAAAATCCCGGAAGAGGTTGTATGCAGACTGTTTCCATCACTTTGACCAATATTTACAGTTCCTGAATTTATGTTTATTAACCCCTCATTTATTAAAGAATTTGTGGTTGAGAATGAACCTCCATTAATAATGAGTTCTGCATTTTCGGGAATAGTTAGGTTTACATTATCTGAACAAGTTATATCTCCTCCTGTTTGAATTTCAAGATTTCCTCCTCCTTCAATGGAAATTGTTTTACATGTTTCTGCAGTGGTTACTGTTACGTTATAACCATTAGGAATCACAACATCATCATCAGCCAATGGAATCCTATTTAAATCCCAGGTACTTGCCTGATTCCAGTTTCCTGTTGCGTGGGCTGTAATTGTTCCCTCCATTGCCCCTTTCAGCCTAACTCCTTCCTCTGTTGTGGCTTCTTCTCCCTCAACAAAAATCCGGTGTGAAACAGTGGTCGTATTTCCGGTGGAATCGGCAATTTCATAGGTGCGGATAAGGGTGTAAGGGCAGGTTTCCGAATCCTGCTCTTCGTGCGCCAGCTGTAATGATATGGGGTCAACAGCGCAGTTGTCAGTGGCTGAACCGCCGGCAGCAATGATTTGCTGCAAGGTTTGCCAGGGAGCCGGAAGTGGCTCGTCACACTGGATGCTGGTGTCGGGGGGGAGGGAGAATACCGGCGGCTCGGTATCCTCCACGGTGATGGTAAAAGATTCAGACTGACTTTCATTCCCCATGGCATCCAAAGCCCGGAAAAAAACGGTTGTGGTTCCTGCATTGAAAGAAATCCCTGGTTCAGCAGTGCTTTCCCATAATAACTGATTTGCAGGGGTGCAATTATCGGTTGCAAGTGGCTTTTCCCAGTCAACTGTGGCATAGCATTCGCCGGGGAATGTACTGATCTTTATATCGTTAGGTTTCCTTGTTATTCGCGGTACCTGGTTGTCGGAGATGGTGACGGTGAAGGTGCAGGAGAGGGGCCTTCCTGCGGTGGTGACGGCGTTGTAGGTGACCTGTGTGGCTCCTTCGTTGAAGGTGTATTCATCGATGAGGTGAATGCCCTGGCCGGGCGAAGCATCGGAGGTGGCACCGGTCATCTCCCAGGTGAGTGTGGCAATGCTGTCTTCATCGAATCCGGGATTCAGGTTCCCCCCAATGAAACTGGTGCAGGTGTTGATGTCGGTGTAGGTGGAGATATCCCCGGGACATTGAAGTAAAGGACTGGAAGCAATGGCGTTGCGGTCCCCGGGATCATTTGGGGAGGGAGCAAAGGCAGCCAGTCCTTTTGTTTCGAAAAGGACATAATCTGCTGACGTGATTTGGTTTACCAAAAAGTTTCCTGGGAAGTAAGCGAGCGGATTTTCAAGGGTGGTGGCAATGAAAATGGGTGATTTCTGTATGGTGGATAGAAAGAAAGAGGTGGTTTTGGCTTTCGATTTATTTGTTTGGTCCGCTGGTTGTGAGCCGGATTTTTCCGGAGGAGGGGCATGGATGGTTTGAACGCCCATGAGTTTTTCGCGGTTGATAAATGCGGAAGGACTGTTTTGGAATTCTTTGTATTGCGAATTATACGAAAATAAAGGTTGGTTCAGAAGCAATCCGGAACATATACTATGCTTAAAATGAAAATTTTTGGATAATGGAGTGCTCAGGATAGCGGAAGCAGTGATGCAGGCAGTGTTTTGGTGGCGGTGGTAAACGACTTTCCGGAAATGGGTACGGGTGAAATATAAGGAGTTTACTGCGTCAGATCTTTTATCCAAAACAACTGATAGGAAGAGGAATATAATCACACTCATCCGAATGACTTTTATGTCATCGCATAATTTTACCATCACCAAAATATTCAAGTCGTCCAAAGCGTCCAAAAGCCCAAGTTTGCCGCTGGGCTGAGGATGCAATATACTGTTTTTTTTAGTGACTTATCAAAGCATTTTTGCTGATTTTTTTTCTCAAAATGGGATTCTCTTGCTTCCAAAATGCCTATGGGTATTAAATGTCTGTTTTTTAGGATTTTGCGTGAGTTGGAATTGTTTTTTTTTGGGAAAGGACTCCCAGCTATTGCTTGTTTGCTGATTGTTTTCGGGTTGTCATGATTGCCTGCCTGCACTGTCCGCCTACCCGCGAATTCTCTTACCCGCGGATCCTGCCCGCTCACCAGCAGATCATGGTTGGGGAAAATAATTTTTGCACCGTGGCTTTAGCCCGGTGAAAAGAGCGGCTTTCCCTTTTTCCTCACCCTGTCCCGGCTTGCCGGGACAATCCTCTCCATGGAGAGGGAGAGGTCAGGGGTTGCTGGCGATTGGGACTTATTCATCTAAGTCTTCGGATGGGGTCACTCCAGAGAAGTCGGAGAGGTCAGTCTGTTTACCTTTTTCCTCTCCTGTAGCCCTGGGATGCGTCCTGTTCGTCCGGGGCTGTCTCCAGTTGGTTCTTCTTAATCTCCAGTTATCTTGTTTCTTTTCCTTTTGGTTTGTTACCGTCCCAGTTGGGTTTTGGGTGCTTTCCTGTTACGCTGTTGGCC
>CAYTDH010000122.1:2256-11139 GCA_964436325.1 uncultured Tangfeifania sp. | reverse complement strand
TGCCCTTAGCGGCGCCTCATTCGGAGAAGACCAAAGAATAGGGGCGCTGAATTTCTTTGCGAAGTTCACCTAAACCTATATTCCTGCTTTTGCGAATGGTTTCCCTTCCTCCAAAAAATACAAGAATGGTAGGCGCGGCAAAAACCCGGTGCTGCCCGGCTACTTCGGGAAATACGTCAGAACGGACATAGACCGTTTCCAATTCCGGAAACGCTTCCTGAACCAACGCTGCCACTTTAGGTTTAAGAACCTTGCACACATTACAAGTGTCGGTGGAAAAGTAGGCAAGAACCCCATCATTCGCTTCAATAAGACGGTTAAAATCTTCCTGTGATTGGATTTCGGCAAACATCTTCTGCATGATAAATAATCTCCTAAAATTTTCCTGTTCCCAACATGACCAGGGTGCAATTTTCGATGGTCTCTACCCCTGAGGCATCAAGTTTCTTCTTGAGTTCTTCATTTTCGGTTCCGGGGTTAAAAATGACCCGCCGGGGTTTTAAATCAACCAAAGGTTTAACGTATTCGGTTTGCCTCCCGGGGCCAACATAAAGGGTTACCGTATCTACTGCTTCATCCGCCGGAAATTCTGTCCTGAAAGAGACATCCGCAACTTGCCCTTCCCTTTTTGCAAGTGCAATAACCTCATGCCCATGGGCTTTCAATTTATGAATGGCTTTATATGAATACCGGGCAGGGTTGGTACTTGCCCCGATGACAAGCGTCGTTTTTTGTTTCATACTCCTGTTCTTTTTAGCAATACTACGGCACGCGCTGAAATCCCCTCTTCACGGCCTTCAAAGCCCAGTTCCTCGGTAGTGGTGGCTTTCACCGAAACCTGACCGGAAGAAATTCTGAGAACTTTAGCCATGGTTTCTTCCATATCCGGAATAAACGATTTCAATTTGGGTTTCTGCGCGCTGATGGTTGAGTCAATATTTATGAGCGTAAATCCTTTCTGCCGGACAAGTTCCATGGTTTTCTTCAACAAAATTTTGCTGTCAATGTTTTTAAATTCTTCAGAATTATCCGGAAAGTTGCTTCCAATATCCCCCAGTTTCAAAGCTCCCAGGAGGGCATCACAAATGGCATGAATCAAAACATCGCCATCGGAATGGGCCACCGTTCCTTTGTTGTGGGGGACAAGAATACCGCCCAGCCATAAACTTTCTCCTTCAGCAAGCCGGTGTACATCATATCCCTGGCCGATTCGAAGATCCATCTCCATCATCGCTGACTGTCAAAGGCATCCACATCAAATGAAAGGGTAAACCTCAGCGTATTTTGCAGGGGATGATTCTGCTGGGTAGGTAAAAGGTAGGAAAAATCGAGAGCGAACACATTCATGCGAAAACCTGCGCCGGCAGTAAGGAATTTCCGGTTTCCCTTATTTTCGTGTTCCCAAAAATAGCCAGCCCGCAAAGCAAACTGTTTATTGTACCAATACTCCACTCCTGCGGAGAGGTTGATTTCCTGCAACTCCTCTTCCAAACCACCTGGCGCATCGGAAAAAGATGAAAAGATTCCATCAATAACAGACATGTCACTGCTCGAGAAAGGAATATCCCCTAATATAATCGAATCGGCCGGGGTTGTAGGAGTAGGGACAAGTAACTTACCCGCTTCAACGGCAAAGGTAAAGGCATTGTACTGGTCGGGTTCGGTAGTGTAGGCCGCTCCCAGTTTCAGCATGGTTGGAATAAAATCCTTTTCCGCTCCGTCGGTATAAGAAATTTTAGCCCCAATATTCTGAATATTAATTCCCGCACTAAAAATATTGTCTTGCCGGTTTGCCCGGAACTCATTGTAATAATAAAAAGCGACATCGGCAGCATAGGAGTTCCCGGCACTGGTCGGGATACCCCCTGATAACTGCGCTCCTGTGAGATCAGAACGAATATAACGTACAGCCACCGCACCCGAAAAAACTTCGGAGAGCATTCGCGTATATCCAAAATCAATGGCAAATTCGTTGGGGCTCTGCTGCCCCATCTCCGTACCCACATCATCGGTAAAAATTATATCGCCCAGGGCGAAATAACGAAGTGATGCACTGAGGACCTGCGCTTCATCGAGGCGTTTATAACCCACAAGGTAAGCCAGATTAATATCATCAACCAAATTCCGGAGCCAGGGAGAATAGGATAAACTGACGCCCATTTCACTTTCGATAAAAGCATATTTGGCCGGGTTCCAGTGCTGTGAAACCAGATCGGGAGTAGTTCCAACACCTGCATCTCCCATCCCGCCGGCCCGGGAGTCAGGAGTAATCGACAAAAAAGGAACCGCGGTGGTAATAGTATTGGCACCGGAAAAGGATTGTCCCCGTGAACTATTCAAAAAACCAACTGCGATGATGGCTATTACAAAACAAATTCGAGCAAATTGAACCATATTGATAAAAAATTGAGCGTTGCAAATATATAAATTGTCAAAGAAGCAACACAATTACACTAAAAATAGAGAACGGACATTTTAAATAAAAAGTACTTTTTATGAAAAAAATTAACCACCAATCACCATTTTCCCTGATTTGGAAGCAATTACCCCATCATTGTTCCGGGCAGTTACCCTGAAAATGTATATCCCCCCCGGGGGCTTAAATCCCAACTCATTCAAATCCCAGCGTACCGGATTACTGCGATTGCTGCTGGAGCCCACCTCCATTTTAAATGCATCGACTCGCCGTCCGTTCAGATCAAAAACCTCAAACAGTGTCTCCAAAACATTTCCAGCCTGGTTATGCTCAAATACAAAAAAAGTGTAATCCGAAACCGGATTGGGATAGTTATAGAAACGGGAAATCTCAAAATCATCAGTAACCTGGAATTCAATTTCCACCTCCGTGGAGTTATTGGCCACATCCCAGGCCTTAAATTTCAGGGAATGGCTCCCCACTAAAAGATTTTTCAGGGGATAACGAACCGTTCCGCTGGTATAATCTCCGGGATTGGCCTGATAAAAATTATTCATTACCAAAACATTGGAGTAATCATCATCGAGCACTGCCGTGATGTCATGCCCGATACCGGTACCAGCCGTATTGATCCCATTCTCATCGGAAAGGTGGGCCACAAGAGTAGGGTTTTTGCTCACCTCATCGCCTGGTTGAAAATCGGGGGAATCCAAATACAATTGAATTTCAGGACCGGTGTTATCCTCGATCAGCGATCCCGAACCTCCAATATAAAAATTCTCAAAAGCCCCGTGAGCATCCGTTTCCCCATCATCGGCATAATAAATAATTTTTCCTTCTCCCAAACTGAAAGCGATGTCTTTGGGTATCACAAAGCTAAACGAAAATTCGCCGTCAACAACTTCGGTAAGGCCTTTATAAATAATATTTTCCTGAACCTCAAAACTCATGGGAGTTTCTCCGGAATTTCCCAGGGTTTCCCTGACCACAGCCTTATCAAAAACCGTAGGAGTAATTTCACCGGAAAAATTTTCTATTTTATTTCCGGTTTCATCGGCGATATAGCCTGAAACCGTAACTTTTTGCAGCGCCCCCAGGGTATCGGGGTTGCTTTCTGCCATCCGCCCGTTTATGGTTTCGGTAATGACATTATTTTGAGGCAATGATAATCTCAAAGCGGGGTCAGCCAGCAAACTGAAATTCCGCTTATTGGTGGTATTGATTGTATTGATTTTTGAAAGCCTTATGATGTCGCCCATTCGCAAGTATTTGCCCTGCTCATCCTTTTGGAAAACAACATTGTAAAAACTGCGGCTCAACAAATAATTGGAGTAGGCAAAAACCAGGCGGGTTGTGGAAAAGAGTCCAATCCCTCCCCCATTCGCGTTAAATAAAATATACTCCCCGGCAGAGGATTCATCGGCATCGAAGCGACTGAACTCGCAGGTGGCCGTAACAAAAATGGGAAGTTTCCTGGCATTTGACCAGGAATTGATGTGACTGATATCCAGAACTTTCTCATCGGCCATAAAACGTTCATTGGCATGTCCCACATAATTCAGAACCAAAACACCCTCTTCCACCCGTTCATTAATGGCATCAGTAACGGCAGGGTAACTTTCCCCACCCGGTCCGGTAATTTGTGGATATGCGTCAAAATAAATTTTATCCGTTATCAATGCGTTATGGCTTTCATTCACAATCCCGGCCAGCCTTTCCGAATCCCTCATATGTAAGTTCCCATCCTCATCGTCAGCAATAAAACAGAGTGTATTCCGCCAACTACCATGTGTTTCAGGAGTATAATAATTCAAAATTTTATTTAAGACCAACTGCGCCTCAAAAGCTGTGGAAGCGGGTATTCGGCCAATGCCCAAATCTACAGCTCCGTTGTAAACACTTTCACCTTCGTCCAGTATCACAAAGTAATCATCGGTAACAAACGAGGCAACTGGGTTGAGCGAGTTCTCAGACTGATAGGTCGGAATAAAAGCCTGATTTCCCGACTGGATATTTTTATTGTCGTAAGAACCATCACCGAAAAGGAGCACATATTTTAAGCCCTCATCCCGGTCATGCAACATTTTTATGAAATTCCGGATTCCTGTAGCACTCTTGCTTCCTGAGCTAAACTCATTGTAAATCTTTTCTGAAGGAACCACCTCTACAGTCATACCATCGTAACTTCTGTGGAAATCGGCTAATTGTTGCGCATGGGTCAAAAAATTGGGATGCGTAACAATTATAAACTCGGGAGTTTCCATCTGGTGGAGGTTTTGATTTTCCACTTCACCTACAAGTTGAGGCACCGGGAAATCCCCATCGGGGTTAAAAGCAGCAAATTCACGTAGGTCCCCGGCATCTGTTTTCCCGGTAAATCGATTCCCCTCGTTTTGAAGCAAAATTTCTTTCACCTGGAAAGCGTCAGTAACATCCCAGACTTTCAAACTCCCGGTCCCTCCCTCAAGGGAAAACTCCAGAATATTTCCGGCACCAACAGAGGATTTGTCACGAAAAAAAAGGACCTCATTTTCCACTGTTAACCTCCTGCGGTAGTTCACTTCAATATAATCAAGCCAGGCTTCGGCACTGGATGAACTTCCCGAGAATTCCAATAAAAAATTCAGCCCGTCACCATCGGGTCCGGGCAAATTGATCCGTGCTTTGCGAAGATCAGCAAAGACAGCTGTGGCATCTGAAGTATTTACATTACTAAAATTTATCTCTCCGATGCGATCCTGATTAAGAGATAAAGCCATTTCCGAAGAAGAAGATGAACGGGCAGCAGCCTGGACCAGGAAAGAAATGCCAGCGCCCTCATCTGCTCCGGGTATAGCCAGTTCATATCGTTTGGCTGATCCCGAAATAAACTTATCGCCAAACCATTGCTTACCCGAATGCAACAAATTAAATTTGTCGTGTTCAAGAAGGGCATAGGCATCAAAAGAAGAGATGGCATGGGTTTTTTCCCCTTCAGGAGCAGAAAGAGATGGAATGCTTAAAGGGTCCCCTCCCTTTTCGGTTAAAAAGAAAAACCCCTTATCGGTATAATCATTGGATCGGTGTACGAAATATTCTCCCTGCTCATCAAGGCCCCATTTCTGAGTTCCGGGGGCATAGAAAAAGAGCGCTCCCGAACCCATATTTGTACCGTGCCAAATGGCAAGCTGAGGCAAATCATCATAAGCAATTTCACCCGGGTCTTCGGAAAGCGGAATTCCTCCCGCTCCAAAAACCTTTACCTGCGATGGATTTGAGAAACCCCATTCATTGAGGATAGAATAGGGAACGGAATAAATTCCTTTTGATGAGGTGCTTATCTTAATCCAATCACCATCTTTCAGCACAGACTCCTTTTTCCAGGAGTAGGCCTCCGAAGTAGCAGATTTGAGCTTTTTCGGAATACGTTTTAGTTCAAAAGCCTTCAACATCATCACCCTACCTTCTTTTCGGATGATTGCAGGGACCTGCACTTCAATTTTTATGTCACTCCCCGATTTCAGCAGATGTTGCCTGACTGAAAGCCCGGAGGGAATTTCTTCGTAAAAGGAGCTATTGCCCGGAATTTCCAATTCTTCGAAAACAGGATTTTGAATGATAAAACGAAACCTTCCGGAAGCCCCCGTAACCGGATAAGAACGGACAAAAAACGGCACCATCGAGGGAGCGTCCGGATAAACAGCCTCCGGGAAAGATTGGTCGATGCCTCCATACTGCCCGACATGAAATTCATTTATTTTTTTCCAGTCGAGCAAAATAAATTCTGTCTGTACATCGTTAACGGTAAAGCCAACAAGAATAACAAACAAAAGCAAAAAAAATCGTCTCATTATCATCGGGCAAGTTTATTATTTTAGAACGCCGCTCAAAAATAAATATTGCAGGCAAGAAGTTTAAGAATAAAACATTTAATTTCATTGTTTGGTTGACAAAGATAGGTATGGGAATGGAAAAACCTGCAAATAATTCAGTATTGGAAACAATAAGAATAAAACAAATCAGTTATATTTGTGACAATCAGAAAAAATGAAAAACAGTAATTTAATGAAGCTAAAGACATTATTCATCCTGTTTTTAGCCGCATTCATTTCAGGATGCGGGTTGTTTGGTAACCGTGGTGGCGGAGATGTTTCGCGCACTACAGGTTGGGAATACAACGCTGAAGAAACAGGCAATATCCCTTATCTTTCAGGCTACGAACAGGAAGCAGGACCAGGGCTGGTATTTGTCCAGGGTGGAACGTTCACCATGGGCCGAGTAGAAGAGGACGTGATGTACCAGTGGGATAATCATCCCCGCCGGGTTACTGTAGCCTCTTTTTACATGGATGAAACCGAGGTTTCCAATCAGGATTACCGGGAATACACCCATTGGCTCCAACGCATTTATCCTGACGACAGGAGTATATTAGAAGCTGCTCTTCCCGACACCACGGTATGGAGGCAGGAGCTTGCATACAATGAGCCGTATGTCAATAATTATTTCAGACACCCTGCCTACAGCGATTATCCGGTTGTTGGCGTTACCTGGGAACAGGCCGATAAGTATTGTTCCTGGCGTACCGATCGCGTAAACGAAAAGATTTTGGTTGAACGGGGCGTCCTTCAGCATGACGATGCTCAATCCGGACAAAACGTCTTCACCACCGAAACCTACCTTAACGGACTATATCAGGGGACAGAGGGAGAAAACCCCCAGGAAATGCCTGACGGGACAACCCGGAGGGTGCGTTGGGAGGACGGATTAATGCTTCCCAATTACCGACTCCCCACCGAAGCCGAATGGGAATATGCTGCATACGGGCTCATCGGCAATGTGGATGACGAGCTGCTTACCGACCGGAAAATTTACCCATGGAACGGTGCTTACCTCAGAGAAGACTCCAGGAAAAACAAAGGACGCATGAAAGCGAACTTTACCCGGGGGCGCGGAGACCTCATGGGAATGGCGGGTGCTTTGAATGACAATGCCGATATCACCGCTCCGGTTTTTTCCTATGAGCCCAACGACTACGGACTTTATTGCATGTCTGGGAATGTAAACGAATGGGTAGCAGATGTCTACCGTCCGCTTTCCTTCCTTGACGTTAATGAATTTCAACCATTCCGGGGTACTGTGGTTACCGAATACCGCCGCGATCAAAACGGCGAACTGGTCCGGGATGAACAGGGCCGGCTCGTTAAGGACACCATTGCCGACTATCGCAATTTCAGGGATGGTAATCCCGAATCACAGATTGTTGAAGGCGGAAACTGGAATTCCGGGGAAGAAGCTCAGGGAACTGAAGGAATGTACTACCAGGATGAACGCCCCGAGTTCTTTTCCTCTTTAATAACCGACGAAGTCAGAGTCTATAAAGGAGGTTCATGGAGAGACCGCCCTTACTGGCTTGTCCCCGGAACAAGAAGATACCTGGAACAGACCCGTTCTCAGAACGACCTGGGATTCCGTTGCGCCATGACACGAGTTGGAAGTCCTGAAGGATTTTGAAAATAATTCATAGTTAACAAAAGGAACCTCATTTTTATTGATGAGGTTTTTTTATATGGTAAAAATGACAATTCAAGAATTATACTCCATCTATCAAAAATTCCCCAAAGCAATAACAGACAGCAGAAAGGTGAAACAAGGCTCAATCTTTTTTGCCCTTCAGGGAGAACAGTTTAACGGAAACAGATTTGCTAAAGAGGCATTAAAAAAGGGAGCGGAATATGCGGTTGTGGATGATGAAACCTACTGCCAGAATGAGAAGACAATTCTTGTGGATAATGTACTGGAGACGCTCCAGCAATTGGCAGCCTTTCACCGGAGAAAACTAAAGATTCCCGTACTGGGGATTACAGGCTCCAATGGGAAAACCACAACCAAAGAACTTGTTGCTGCAGTGCTATCCCAAAAATATCAAGTCACTTCAACCCAGGGAAACTTAAACAACCACATCGGCGTCCCACTCACTATACTCAGCATGAATAAAGATACCACCTTTGGAGTGGTCGAAATGGGCGCCAATCATCCCGGAGAAATCGGTCCACTTTGTTCCATTGCCGATCCTGATTATGGAATCATTACCAATATTGGCCGGGCTCATCTTGAAGGGTTTGGTTCGGTGGAGGCTATTATCCGCACAAAAGCAGAACTCTATGATCACCTGAAAAAAAAGAAGGGTACGGTACTCTATAATCGCGATAATCCCATTCTCTCCAATTTGATTTCCGGCATCAGCAACACCATAAGTTACGGACAAAAAGATGCAGATTTGACAGGAAGGCCGGTGGAATCTCCCCCCTACATCCATGCTAAAGTAAATTTTCCCAAGGGCGTTTTGTATTTAAACTCCAGATTAACGGGAAGCTATAATTTTGAGAACATATTGGCTGCCGCCTGTATCGGGCATTCCTTCAATATTGACCCACTGCTCATCCGGCAAGCAATAAGCGATTATCATCCTTCAAACAGCCGTTCGCAAC
>CAYTDH010000122.1:0-2246 GCA_964436325.1 uncultured Tangfeifania sp. | reverse complement strand
AATAACAAAAAAATAATCATGGATGCCTACAATGCCAATCCTACCAGCATGAAGGCCTCCATCGAAAGCTTTTCGGCTTTTTCATATCACCCTCAATATTTAATTCTGGGTGATATGCTTGAGCTGGGCTCAGAATCGCTCCGCGAACACACTGCGGTGGTAGAACAAATAAAAAAACACCCCTTTAAAGAAGTGTTTCTTGTTGGCCCTCTCTTTGAGAAAGCCGCACAACATTCAGGTTACAAGTGCTTTCCAACAACCAAGACGTTATGCGCATACCTTTCTCAAAAGCCCCTCTCTGAAGGTGCAGTACTCATCAAAGGTTCACGGGGCATTCAGCTTGAAAACGTACTGGAAAACCTTTAGTTCGCTTCAGGCTTTTCCACATTCAGTACATCGGAAATCGCTTTTTCAAACGTTGCCTTTGGCAGCGCTCCCATAGCCATTTGCGGCTGGCCTTCTGTGGGCACAAACAGCAATGAAGGAATGCTCTGAATTCCAAACATGCCTGCCAATTCTTGTTCCTGTTCGGTGTCTACCTTGTAAATGACAATCTTGTCGCCATACTCTTCCTGCAGCTCCTCAAGTACGGGAGCAACCACTTTGCATGGCCCACACCAATCGGCGTAAAAATCAATCAAACAAGGTTTTGAACCTTCGTATTTCCACTCTTTGTTTTCTTCGAAATTGAATACTTTTTCTTTAAATGTCTCTTTTGTCAAAAATTCCAGCATATCAAAAAATTTAAATCATTTACATATTTAAAACTGTGCATGTGTTAGACAAATATAATGCCATTGCTTTGGAAAAGAAAATAAATCCCATTTAAAACAAATAATTGTAATTTTGTCACAATTTTTTACATAGATGACAGAGGAAGTAAAAATATTCTCCGATTTTGGCAGAAAATGAATAAAGATTTAGATAACAAAATATTCAGGACCATCTCAGAAGCTGCCGATCAAATGCAGCAGGAAACGTATGTTATTGGCGGTTATGTGCGTGATTTATTCCTGGAGAGAAAGTCTAAAGACATTGATATTGTAACACTTGGGAGCGGAATTGAATTGGCTGAAAAAGTGGCTGGGAAGCTAAAACCCCGCCCGCGAGTCAGTGTATTTAAAAATTTTGGCACCGCCCAGCTAAAATTCAAAAACTGGGAGCTTGAATTTGTAGGGGCCCGCAAAGAGTCTTACCGTTCCAACTCAAGAAAACCCGTTGTAGAGAACGGAACACTGGAAGATGATCAAAACCGGAGAGACTTTACCATCAATGCAATGGCTCTGGGTTTAAATGCTTCCAATTTTGGAATCCTGTCCGATCCTTTTGGAGGATTAGAGGATTTGAAGAAAAAAACAATCCGGACTCCACTGGATCCCTCCATAACTTTTTCAGATGATCCGCTACGGATGATGCGTGCCATTCGTTTCTCCACCCAGTTAAAGTTTCAAATAGCCAGTCCTACTTTACGGGCAATTTCAGAAAACAAAAACCGCATCAGGATTGTCTCGGCGGAACGAATATCGGATGAGTTAAACAAAATCATGCTTGCTCCCAAGCCCTCTACTGGATTCAAATTGCTTGAGGACACCGGTTTATTGAAAATCATTTTCCCGGAGCTGCACCAATTAAAGGGAGTGGATGTGATTAACGGAATCGGGCACAAAGACAATTTTTACCATACCCTTGAAGTCCTTGACCGAATAGCGCCCAATACCAAAAATTTATGGCTCAGGTGGTCGGCATTGCTGCATGACATTGCCAAGCCTGCAACCAAAAAATTTATTGAAGGGCAGGGATGGACCTTTCATTCACACAATTATGCAGGTGTTAAAATGATTCCATCCATTTTCAGAAGATTAAAACTGCCGCTCAATGAAAAAATGAAATACGTCCAGAAAATGGTAAAACTGCACATGCGGCCCATCGTTTTGTCAGAAGATGAAGTTTCGGATTCAGCGGTTCGCCGTTTACTCTTTGAAGCAGGCAATGAAATTGATGATTTGATGACCCTTTGCGAAGCAGACATCACCTCCAAAAACAGGGAAAAGGTAAAACGGTACATGAAAAACTTTCAAATCGTTCGAAAGAAACTCAAAGAGATTGAAGAAAAAGATGCTATTCGAAATTTTCAGCCCCCGGTATCGGGTGAGTTAATTATGGAAACCTTTCAAATTCCACCTTCCCGCGAAGTAGGCACCATCAAAGAGGCCATAAAAGAAGCCATACTGGATGGCGAGATTCAC
>CAYTDH010000121.1:0-11146 GCA_964436325.1 uncultured Tangfeifania sp. | reverse complement strand
CCTTTAAATACATAGCTTTCATTTCTTTTGAACGGATCGGATTTCCTAATAGTAGAATATTATTTTCCCTGTCTGTTAACACAGTTTCAAAATGTGGCGATTCTTTCATAAATTTGTTTTGCTTATAAAAATCACGTTTCACATCAAAAAAGAACGGATATGAAAAGCTATTTATCTCTCCTTTCTCATGTTTGTATTTAAATAGTTCAAAATTATCATCTGATTCACATATTAAAAATACAGGGACATTAAACTTCTCAAAATCTTTAAGCACATTATTCCATAGCCTGATGTCGCGAATACATGTAGGATATGAAGCATTTATATGTGAATAAATTTTAAATTTGGCATTGGACAACTGAACACTATCCGCAATGTAATTACGAAATGGAGCATAAATTCTTAAGCTATCAGGAATAATCAATTCATGACCCAGACAATTTTCTACTATTGATTTCAAGTGTGCTTTTCTTTGTTGATTCTCTTTTTTCTGACAGGATATAGTTGAGGTTACAAAAATGATCAAAAGTATATACTTTACAATATCGAGAGGGCTATTTTTCATATTTTTTCAATTGATTTTTGCCTGGATAAGAAATCCTGTATTTACATCAAACGCATACATGATGGAATCATCTTCAGAAACAGCAAAACCTTCAATCTGCCTATCTAAAATTAATTTGCTAACAGGATTTCCATCCCAATCATAAACATATATATATTTTGCATATCTCGCACCACTATTCTTGACTATATCTCCAGAATAATACATATATATGTAATTATTAGTTACAGTTCCTCCACCGCTTACAAAAGCAAATCTTGTTTTATCTGTTCTATACATTGTGTTTTTTGCCGGTTGAAAATCTACATTAAACCTTTCGGGGCCACGAATTAAGATACTTCTTTGTGTTTTTAAATCAAAAATTTCAATAGCATCAGTAAATCGATATGCCAAAACAATTTTATCGCCAGTTGGTTTGACATGAATGTAACATTGATATGCTGTTTTTACTGCGCTAAATTCCAAATCATCGGGTTTACCCTCAAATGTTCCAATTTCATTTATTATTTTACCTGAAACTAAATCCACTTCTTGAATCTTATACGCAGAACTTTCAAGACCTACCCCAAAATAATGGAGTTTGTCTTTAAAATCTATCATGTAGTAATCTTCTTTAATAGGATATTCGTTAAAAGATACGATGGTATCGTTAGATAAAACTTTTTTTTCTTCTATAGTCAATATTTTCTTTAATGTGATATCTTGAACCCATAAAATATTGTCATTTACCCCAATCCCTCTTGCTCCGATGGCTTCTCCAGGACCTCGACCAGACCCTAAATACTCTTTAAAAACTTGACCACTATTTAAGGAGTAATTGCTAATAAAATATTTAGCTCCTTCGTTTACATTAAATATTATTAAAACAGAATCTACCAATTCAAGCATACCTGCGGCACCAGTCTTATATTCACAGATGTTATTAAAAGATATTTTATTCTCTTTCGGAAATTCTGTAAATAAAACGATATTTTCATTTAATATAATACCTTCATGTTGACACGAGAATAGAAACAATAACAATAGAGAAAAAACGACGGCCGTTTTAAAAACTTTGCAAACTTTTTTTTTCATTAGAAGATTTTCACATTTAAACACATGTTATTTGTTATAAATTTCATTCTAAATGGGGTATCCGATCATTGCCTGTGAAAAGTATAATAAACCAAATATCAACATATTATAAAACAAACGTTATTTAATAAATAACTGATTATCAGATTTATTAATAAAATCAAGGGAGAAGAGGGGAAGATAAGATACCCCATTTATTCTAATACCAGCACTCGCCAGTCGCATTAGAATAACATCTTTTGACAGTAACGCCGTCGTGCTTGCAGCTATCATTCCAATCTCCTGAATAAATACAGCCCGTTGCTTGAGTCGCTTCAGCATTTGCAACGTTTGTAGCGATTAAACTGGCTAAATCCACATCTGTATTAGATCTGGATGATAAAGTGACATTAAAAAGCATAGTACCTGGTATCAGCAGTAGACTAAATATTCCAATAATCTTTTTCATCTTGATAAAATATAATATTGATTAAAAAAAATTGATTACCTGGTTTATCATTTCACAGGCCCAAAACCGTAGTTTCTTTTAATTACATATTTCATTATCCCTGCCACATCACCTCACTTACTTGTTTTCATTCTAAAGGTTTATTCAAAAAATCCAGATTAATTTTTTAATTTGGATTTTGCATGTATAAGTAACATTAGAATACCCCTTTTACTCATATTGTTTTTATATAAAAGCATAGAACTTATAATTGTAAAATTACTGACAATATAATTACAATGCAAGTGTTTGGTGTGTTATTTTTTGTGAAATATTATTTCGCCGTTATTGAAGACGGATAGTTTACACTTCCTTTAATGACAAGTCTTACCGGGGAATTTCCCCCGTTATAGTAAACAACAATTGTTTTGCTGAACATGCCCGGTGTTGAAGTATCGTAACTTATTTTAATTTCACCCTTTTCACCGGGTTTTAGCGGTTTTTTGGGCCACTGAGGGACTGTGCAACCACAAGACGTTTTTACATTGTTAATTATCAGTGGCGTTTTCCCGGGGTTGGTAAATTCAAAAGAATAATTTCCGTTGCCTTTAAAATTTAGTTGTCCAAAATTGTGTTCGGTAACTTTAAATTTAATTTCAGCACTGTCTTTTTCCGCAGGTGAGTTACAACCTGTCAGACAACAAATTATGCAGAATGCCAATGATATTTTTGAAAATGGTTTCATGATCAATTTTTTAATTTATTCAAACGGTAATACAACAACGGAATAAAGTAAAGGCTAACAACGGTACCTATCGACATTCCACCAATAACAGTTAGTGCCAAGGGGCGTTGCAAATCCGCACCCATACCCGATATAAAGAGGAAGGGCAACAAAGCCAAAATGGTTGTTAAACTGGTCATCAAAATAGGTTTTAACCTTCGTTGACCGGCTACTGCCAGTGCCCGGATAAGCGAATAACCTTGTTTGCGCAATTGGTTAATAGTATCAATTTTCAAGATGGAATCATTGATAATAATACCGGTCATAACAATAATCCCGATAATTGACATAAGGTTGAGGCTTTCGCCAAAAATCCATAGGGTAAGCAGTGCCCCAAAAATGTCAATGGGCACCTCAAGCAGAACAATTAACGGCAACACCAATGACTCGAATTGGGATGCCAAAATAAAATAGAGCAGCAACAGCGAAATAAGCAATATAATGGCCAGTTCTTTTAACAGTTTTTGGTTTGAAAAGATGGAACCTGCAAAACCGGCTTCGAAATTACTGTTGGAAATTGCGGTTTCTTTAATGGTTTCAATGACTTTCATTATGTCCTTTTCATTTACATTTATATTCACGGGGTAGTATTCACCTTCTTATCCGGCAATTATCGTTTTTAAAGCATAATCGGTGTTTTGTTTTATCAGCGACTGCAGCCTGACGTGTTCGCCTTTGTTATTTTGAACGGTTAATTCACTCAAAATCTCACTGATTAGGCGAATTTTTCCTCCCAATATTACGGGCATGAACTGTTGGTTTTCGGTAATGGTCAATACCTCATTTTCGCTGAAAGCACTTTTTAATGCAAGATAAACATCGTCGAATGAAATGTTAAAGGCTGTTAATTTCTCTGGTGATATTTTTACCACGATATGTTCCTCCCAGGGTATTGGTTCGATCGCATAATCCGGGAGTTTGTTTTTAATTTCGTTCATGAATTGCTGCAATTTTATATTTTTTTGTTCGCCCAAATCTTTTGTTGCCCTGAGTTTTGCTATTAGTGGTGGTGTGTCCTCAGAAAATACCAGATCGAAGATATTTCCCGCCTCAGAAAAACCGTGTATGGCCAAAGGATAATTACTTTTAATGTAATTCCCAATAATTTGTTTTATCGTGTCCTGTTTTTCAAAAGAATTGGCTTTCAAATAAACTACAGCTTCAGACGCTGTTAAATCAGAATTATGGGCTAACATAAACTGCTGATTTCCAACCAAACAGGTATATTGCTCCACTAAACTGTCAAATTGTGTTACCATTATCTCGATCCGATTCCGGTTTTCATCGATGTGTATCCGGTCGTTCCAGTCTATGTAAAGCAATGCATCATCCTTAGCTATTGCAGGGAGCCGCCGTTTTTCAAGTTGGGTGAATAAAGGGTAAACAGCTACTATCATAAGTGTGACCAAAAGCCAACTCCATCCCTGGTTCCTCATGGTAATACCGAACCCCCTTTCGTACAACTTATTATAATTCAATGTATTTATCCGTGTCAAAAAATTCTTTTTTGCGGGTTTGTATTTTGGTCTTGAATAAAACAAGCGGTAATAAACGGGAAGCAATGTTATTGATACTGCCAGGGACACAACCAGCCCAATTGTGATGGCCATTGCCTGGTCAAAAAACAGGGCGCCAGAAATGCCGCTTATAAAGATTAGCGGGATAAATACCACGCACGTGGTAAGAACCGAGCTTAAAAGTGGGCGGAAAACTTCGTTGACCCCTTCGGCACAGGCATGAACAAGGTCTTTCCCCCGTTCACGGTGTTGCGTAATATTGTCAATAACAATTATCGAATTGTCAATCATCATACCAACTCCAAGGATTAATCCCGAAAGTGAAATGATATTTATTGATATGCCAACGATGTAAAAAAACAATAAAGCAATTATTAACGAAGCGGGGATTGCAATGCCAATCAGGAAAGGTGACCTGAAGTCTTTCAGAAAGAGGAACATAAGCAAAAATGCCAACAGCCCGCCTATTAAAAGGCTTTGCCCTAAATTTGAGATGGAATAATCAAGCAGTAGGGTTTGATTACGTGTAACTTCAAAATTGATGTGTGGATAATCGTTTTTGAAATGTTCAATTAAACTGTTCAGTTTTAGCTTCAATTCCCGCATTTGTGCATCAGACTGTTTTATAACTGCCATTGTAACCGCATCCTTGCCATTCGAGGTTACCAATCCCTGGCGTTTAGCCGGATGTTCGATAACCTGGACAATATCTTTTAATTGTAAAAGCCTGTCATCTATTTTTAAATAAATATCTTCAATGTCAGTTTTGTTTTCTAATGACGAATCAAAACGAATGCTGTATTGGTATTGTCCGTCGCGAATTAGCAGGTTGCCGAGGTTGATATTGTTGGCACGGATGAACCGTTCAATATCAGCGAGGCCTATTTTCAGGGCTTCCATTTTTTGCAAATCGGGTAAAATCAACAATTCAGGGAATACTTGTCCGCTAATGTCAACCATTGCCACTTCCTGCATCTGTTCAATGCGTTTGCGGATTACCTGGCCGGCAAAGTTGCTCAGTTCGGTAAACTTGATGGAAACAGGAAAGAGATCATTGGCTGATTTTTGATTCATTTGGTTTTCAGATGGTTTAAGGGTAAGATTAAGATAAAATACAGGGATATCGGTAGCACTGGCTTTTATTACTTTAGGGCGTTGCACTTCGCGTGGCAGGTTGTTTATTGCCCGATCGATTTTTTCATTTACTTCAATAAAAACATAATCTATGTCTGACCCGTATTCAAAATTGAGTTGGATCGTGCAGTTTCCGTCCCGCGATTCGCTGCGGATATCTGTCAGATGTGAAACCTGCACTAATTGTTGCCTTAATGGTTTTGCAACCGTACTTTCAAGTTCAATAGCCGAATGGTTTGGATAGTTTACCTGTACCGTAATTATAGGAATATCGATATCGGGCATGAGTGAAACAGGCAGGCGAGTAGTTGAAACAATCCCCAACACAAGGATGGCAATAAATGTCATTGTTACTGCAATTGGCCGTTTCAATAAAAAGTTTACCATTGTGTTTTATCTATCCTAAAATTTTACGACTAAATTATTATTCAATTTCAACTACTGATTCATGGGCCAGGTTCAGGTTCCCCGAAACAATTACCGTATCGCCGGCCTCCAGTGCCCCCCCCTTATCAGGATGAGCAATTACCGCATACGAGGTACTGTTTTCATAATTTGTTTGTACATAAGTCCACCATGCAATTCCATTGGTATATTTAAACAGTACTTGCTGGTTATCGCGTTGTAAAACTGCACCTTTGGGAACTATCAATTGGTTTTTTATGTTATTTTCAATTAATATTTTTACATTCATTCCTTCTATTAATCCGTCTGTATTATTAACTATGGCTTTAACATCAATTAGCCCGTTTTCATTTACAACAGGATTGATTTCATTTACAAAACCATGGTACATTCTTTCTGAGGAAAATGGGGTGACTTTAACAGTTTTGTCGAGTGAAATATTGGCGATTTCAGTTTCCAGTACCGGAAACCGGACTTCAAAATTGTTATCGTCGATTAAAAGACAAAAAGCATCACCGGGGGTGTTTTCATATTCTTTAGTTTGCAAGTTTGCAATTTTTCCTGAGAAAGGTGTAATTAATGTTGTAGCTTTTAATTCAAACTGTGCGGATTTCAGTTCGTTTTGTGCAGACGAATAACCTGATCTGCTTTTTGCTATTTGCATGAAATTCTCGGGGACATTTAAGGAATCATTCAGGTTGTAACCCATGCTAATTAATGCATCCTGCAAATCAATATATGCTTTCTCTAATCTTAATTTAGCCTGTTCGCGCCTTTGCTTTTGTTCAAAATCATCCAAAGTGGCAATTGTATCACCTTTTGATACAGTTTGACCATTTTTAACGAATAGTTTTTCAATAATACCGTTTGTCCTGAACTTTAAGTTGCTTTTACGGGGTGCAATTAATTTTCCCGAGCTGACCATTTCTTTTTTAAATGTCGCGTTTTTCAGGATTATCACTTCTACGGGATTTCTCTCCTCGGTGTACTGACGTTTTTCGATGGTCGATTTGTTGTTGGTGTTGGAAGAAGTACAGCTCCAAAACAAAAATATAATAAGTAATAAATATTCTTTATTCATTTTAATTCGTTCTTTAACAAGTTTTTGCCAATAGAAATTCAATCGTACTATCTTTTTTTTGTAGTTAAAAATTAAACTACCAAATTACACAAGTATCATTTTGTATCGTAAATGGGCGTGATTGCTTACCTGGTTGCACCATATTATCTATCAAATAGAGAGTTTTTTCTTTCATTTTTTTGAGGTATAAATAATTGTCGATGGGAACCAGCGGCTCAATTTCCTGCCAGTTCCCATCTTTATATGTTTTTAATAAATAATTGCCACCAGGGGCAATCTCGTTTAACCCAGCTATTTTAGTAAGTCTGATTGTGTTGTTATTATTAGAACTGTTATAATTTAAGTCTATTTTCACACCCTTATTATTAAGTATGAAAGGGTGGCCAGATGGTTTTAAAAGACCATTAATATAATAGCAGATCAGATAAACATTATCACCTCCTACATTGTGAAATGATATACTATCATTCCTGTTGATTATCCCATAATCTATGGGTTTCCATTGTTTTTGATTCCATACACATAAATAAGCAAATTCATGTTCTTCAGGGTTTTCATCAAGTTTGGTATTAATGCTAAATGTTTTAACATATTCATGTGTGACGTCAACGATATTTTTTGCCCGAAAAAATGGGGGTATTTCTATTAAATCTTTTGCTTCTTTTAAATAACTTTCATTACTAACTCTGAATGTATATCGAAATACTTTTCCCAGTGTACGATATTTTCTTTCTTTAAAAATTTTTATGTGTTCACCCGGCTGTTGTTCACCTGGACCAAAACTCCATGGCTTTCCTGTTTCATTGAACACGACACACCAGGCATGACCCATATTTGTTCTTGCCCAAATAGTAAAATCAATGGTTGAAGGGATTCCAAATGAACGCATTGCAGCGACTCCAAAAACAGCTAAATCATCACACATACCACTACCTGTTTGGAGCATGTGAGGTATGCCCTGAACACCTAACCCACCTGTTACCCATCGGTTGTCATATTGCAAATCACTGGCAATTGCCAAATTAATTGCTGAGGTAGTATTTAGAATTGATTTATCAATGATGGTATCAACCAAATTTCTGTATTTTTCATAAAGAATAATGTTCCAATCTGATAATGGTTCGTTTAGTGCCCTGTAAGGCAGTATATAATTGCAAAACTGGTTAAAATTAATTTGGTTATGCCAAGGACTTTTTTCCCATACCTCAAAAGATTTTTCAATATGTTTGATTAAATAATTAGATGATAATGTTCTGCAATCATAAGTTATTTTTCTTTTAGGATTAAACTTCCTAAGTATAGAATCTTTGGATTTGACCACTAATTTTCTATCATAAATTGTTGGATCAAAAACAACCGGGTTTCCAAAATCGTCAAAAATTTCTGTGCTGCGGTTGGAATATATATAACAATTGGAAATTAAAAACTCTGCAGCTTTCAGTTTCCTAATATCATCTTGAGGTTTATAATGTTTAAGAACTTGCTCTAATTCAGTTCTGTTAGGGCCGGCAAGCTGAAGAACGTATTTAATTTTTTGTTTTTCTATACTTCTTTTTGGAATAAAATCACGGAAAATAATTATTAAGCTTGCAATAATTAGAATAAAAAGTATGAAATTCCAGAAATTTATTTTTTTTATTAACCGTGTATTCATCTCAATAATATTTTATGATACCATGATACATGCTATCATGAGTAATCTTGGTTTTATTCTATTGGTTCGATAATATTTTTCATTTCCTCTTTTATTTCCATAATTGCCGTAGATTGTATTTTAACTTCCTTTTTAAGTAATTCTTCCGCAACCTCTATTGCTTTATCATTTTGTCCTGTATCGTAGTAGAGCTTTGCTAGAAGGTATTTTGGGTAAAAACGGCTTGGGATCATATACCAGGCTTGTAAATAAGATGTTTCAGCTTTGTCAATTTTACCTAATTCTTTATAGCTGTCGCCCAAAGCTGTATATAATATGGTATTTGGATAATAATTTTTGGCATATTCGAGAATATCAATGGCTTTTTTATGTTCGTCTGCCATGGATAAGGCTTTGCCATAACTGAGTAAAAAATCACCATTAAACCTGAGTAATGGATAAGCTTTGGTATAATCTTTAATACTTGCCTGGTATGCTCCCATTTGATAGGTTGTAAATGCTATCTTCCATTCCAAGTTGGCATGATACAATTTATAGCCGTTTATAGAAACATAATATAATACTGATAGGAACCAAAAAGTAATAATAATTCGCGCAAAACCTGTTTTCCCATTTTTACGTCTTTTCAATTTATTTAAACCTACTTTAGTTATTCCCACGTTATTAAATTTAATGTTTCTTAAAGGTACTATGTAATTGGTGCTCAACGCAAGGAATAAGATAAAATTTAATTTGATGGGCAATATTTTTGCGGGATAGGAAAATAAACCAAAGACAATAATGGCTAATATTGCTGCCCGCAAAGAAATAAGCAATAGCTTTTCGTTTTGAGATAATTGGATGGATTTCCCAAATAAAACAAAATATAAAATAGCTAAACAAATTGATAATCCAATAATCCCTGTTTCTGATGTAATCCTTAATAATTCATTAAAGGCATATTTGGTGTTATCGGCCACAAAACTTTCATTTGAAGTTGGTTCTTTCTTAAAATATTCTGCCTGATAATTCATATAGTGGGCATCAAATTTATTCAGCCCATGACCAAACAATGGTTTTTGTTTTATCATTTGGACCGTAACTTTCCAAATAAATAATCTTCCATTGGCAGAACCTTTTTTCATATTGTATAAAGCAAACAGGCCTCCTGAAAATATTGCGAAAACAATAATTATAACAATAATTTTCACAAAGGTTGATTTATACATCCTGCCAAATTTTGTCATCCACTTCAAAAAAGTTGGGTTAGTCTTTCCTATACTTCCGAAATACCACGCATTACCTAAAATAAACAAAAAGGAAGTCAATGCAGCCATCCATGCTGCACGTGATTTAGAGGCCGGTAAAACCAATAGGATTGCAATAATGGTAATGGTTGTTAAGTATTTTATGAAAAATGGATAAAGCGTGATCCATTTTTCATAAAAGAATTTTTGCTTGATTTTAGATGAGAACTGGCTGAGTTTGAAAAAAGAATCTTGCCCATGTGAAGAGACTGAATGGTTAGGTACATTTTTTTCTACAGTTGCAATATATGTATCGGAGTTAATTAAAATATTTCGATACTTAAAAAGGGACAGTGCAATTGCAACCGGGAGTATTGACACTAAATATCCGGCATAGGGTCCGGGATTAAAAAAACTTCCGGTCATTTTAAATAAGCTATGGTGTGAAGGGTAAAAACCGTAAAGTTGTAAATTACCATATACTGCCTGGGCCAACCCAGACAACAATAGAAACACTAATAAAATAACAGGGTTGATTTTTATTGTACGAATAACAACATAAACAAGTGTGTAACCAATTAACTCTAAAACAAAAGAAAATGAAAATTTTGTGGAGGTTAATATGCTGGAAATTAAGGCAAATGAAATATAAAAGAATAACAATAAATCAATAGCTGAAATTTTAGGCAAACAAATTACCTGCCTGAGGTTTATCAGGCTAAAGAAAATAATTAGGATAATTATGAAAAAAATGAAAATAAATAAGTAGCCATTCTCGGGCTGCCCATATTTACTGGAAAAACCCCAAGGGAGCAGCAGGAATAATACTCCAATGATTAAAGAGAAAATCAATTCTTTATGGAATATCCTTAATTTCATATAAGCTCCATTTTCTATGACATTCTTTATCTTTTGGTATTTTCAAAGTTCATATAAGATGCAAAAATTAATATGAAGAAGATATACGAATAGGCATTGTGGAGTTTTGCCGCTTTATACTTTTAGCTTAACTAAAAAAGTGTTTGCGATTTTTAAACTCATTTCGAAAAGCCCTCATATTATAGGTAAGAATTAACCTACCGAAAGTACTTTTATCATTTAACAGTTACCATTGCAAGTATACGACCAGAGCCACCCGCATCCGGAGGTTTCGGTACATCCACCGGCAGTACACCAGCCGCCTATATCGGAACAATAATCAGACTCGGTACTACAGATGCAATTACCCGCCATGTAATTAAGCGTGATTTCTTTGAGTTCTGAAATTGTTTGAGCATAT
>CAYTDH010000120.1:0-11158 GCA_964436325.1 uncultured Tangfeifania sp. | reverse complement strand
TTAGATATAATATAAAGGGAAAGCAGATCTGAGCCGCCGGGCAATTCTCCACAAAATGAATGGGGTATCCGTCAGGGAATTACCCATTTTTTATCGTAGACAATAATACTCTCCAGGTGATAACCCATTTTTATCGTAGATAATAAAAATCGCAAGGGGGGGCACTCATTTTTTATCGTGAGGTTGTGATCTGCCCGGTAACATGAAAAAGTACAATATTACCGTAACTAAGCATGTGATTCTATGACTTCGAGATTCAATAAATGGACTGCTAAAGGATATCTTAAGCTATTTTAAAGCTATGGAGTTCGATGATTTTAAACTAAATGAAGATATTTTAGCAAAAAATGTACAGCTCCGATATTGGCCGGTATACATTTTAGAGATGTCCTGCTCATGAACTCAGGGAAAAATCAAAGAAAAAGGAGAAGGAGGCAGCCTTTAAAAATCGAAAATATTTAAAATGTTTCCTGTTGAATTTTCAGCAGGGTGAAAATGGATTGTTTTTTATCTCGAATACAACATGGCAACTTATTTTTGAATTAGCTGCGGAATTGTTGAGAAAAAAACTATATTTGTTTCAAATATGATTTTGTTTTCCAAATATGAAAAAACCTGCATTAGAAATAGAAACCACCTACAAAGTTCCTAATCTGGAAAAAGGCATCCTTATTTTGGAGGCCCTGGCTAATGGGAACAGGTCGATGACATTGCAGGAGATCATTCATGAGGTTGATATTTCCCAGACCACAGCCTACCGGATTTTACATACGCTTGTCCGCCACGGATACCTTGTTCACAATGAGATTTCCAAAAAGTATAAATTGACACGGAAGATCCTTACCCTTGGATTTCAGACTATTCAGGAGCGCAGCAAGCTTGAAGTTGTTCTTCCCCGAATGCGTGAGGTGCGTGATATGGTAAAAGAGACCGTTTTTTTTGGTGTCATGGGCGAGGAGAAGGGGTTATTTATTGAGCAGGTTTTAGGGAAATACCCTTTTTGTTTCGTGATTGCTCCGGGGAAATTTTTTGAACTGCACTGTTCAGCTCCGGGTAAGGCCATAATGGCTTTTATGCCTGACAGCATGCGCAACAATTATTTAGAGCAAATGACATATGAAAAATTCAATGAGAACACGATACAATCTGAAGCGGTTTATCTAAAAGAGTTGGAAAAGGTTCGCAAGAGGGGATATGCTGTTGATATGGAAGAGGAGTTGCATGGGGTTGTCTGCGTAGGGGTGCCCATTTTCGATTACAGCAATATTCCCTGTGGTACTATATGGATATCAGGGCCCAAAGACCGCTTACCGCCTGAAACACTTTCAGCCAGTGCTGAAGCGCTTATGGCCTGCTCCCGCACTGTTTCATTTGAGCTCGGCTTTACGAAAACAGCAGATTGACATTTTTTTTATAAAGTATTTTTTTTGTGATGTGCACAGACCGTTTATTGAACAACCCCATTTTTATTTTAACATCAATTACCCTCTTGATGTCCTATTTTGCTTTTGGCACCGGAACACCAAAGGGACAGCCCCAATATCCCACAGCCATAAAAGAAATCAGCGGAAACCGGTTTTTAATTTCTAATAAGGGGCCCCGGACGGTTGCTCTGTATGATGACGGGTTTAAAGCACCTCTGCAAACCTGGTCCTTTGAGGAGGTTCCTACCGGGATGGCTGTTCATGGTGACTATGCTTATATTACAACCTTTGAGACTGTAGGGAAGGTCCATTTCCTGAATATAAAAACCGGGAAAATTGAGAAAAGCCTGGTTACCGGTTCCGGTGCCAACGCACCGGTTCTTTCTGCTAACGGAGAAACCCTTTATGTGCTGAACCGGTTTCAGCATACGGTAACCAAAATAGATCCGGACCGAGGCAAGATTATCTCATCCGTTTCTGTTTTACGGGAACCGGCAGGGGCTGTTACAGGACAGGATGGGAAGTACCTTTTTGTGGCCAATTTTTTACCTGCACAGCGTGCAGATGTGGATACCGTAGCTGCGTGTGTTTCGGTTATTGATCTGGATGACTTTAAGAAGGTGAAAGACATTCAGCTTTCCAACGGCAGCAATGCATTGCGGGGGATATGCCTTAGTCCTGACGGGAAGTATGTTTTTGTCACCCATAACCTTGGCCGGTTTCAGGTTCCGACCAACCAGCTTCAGCAGGGATGGATGAATACCAGTGCGGTGAGTGTCATCAACGTGGAGACCCTGGAAAAAGATGGAACGGTACTTATGGATGAGCCTGAACGTGGTGCTGCCGGCATCTGGGGCATTCACTGTGCAGAGGGCAAGATGGTGATTGCGCATTCGGGTACCCATGAGATCAGCCTGATCGATTATCAGACTTTCATTGATAAGTTTGAAGCATGCACCTATAAAAATTCACTGGACTATGACCTGCGTTTTATGTATTCCATTCGTGAACGGTTACGATTGGCCGGAAACGGACCCAGGGATTTTATCATTTCCGGGGGAAAAGCGTTTATTCCCACCTATTTTTCCGATACCCTTAATATATTCAGTCTGGCCGATAAGCAAATCGAACCTGTGCCCCTGGTGAAGAATCGTATCGAGTCAGACAGGGATAAAGGGGAGAAGATTTTTAATGATGCACATTACTGTTTCCAGAACTGGCAGTCGTGCAATGGTTGTCATCCGGGAGATGCCCGGACTGACGGATTGAACTGGGATTTGATGAACGACGGGATCGGCAATCCGAAGAATTGCAAGAGCTTATTGCACAGCCATGCCACACCCCCTGCTATGATAACCGGGGTCAGGGCAATGGCTGAGATAGCGGTACGAAAGGGATTTACATTCATTCAGTTTGCTGAAATACGAGAACATGAAGCAGAGTATGTCGATGAATACCTCAAATCGCTGCGTTCGGTTCCCAGTCCCTGGCTGGAGGACGGAGAATTGTCGGAACTGGCCGAAAAGGGAAAAGAAGTTTTTGAAAAGTTGAATTGCGGAGATTGCCATTCAGGGCCTTATTTTACCGATATGAAAATGCACCGGATTGGTGACGATGTGGAGTTTGAAGAGGGGTGGGATACCCCTGCACTCATCGAGGTATGGCGGACAGCTCCTTATCTGTTCGACGGCCGGGCGGCTTCGCTGAAGGAGGTGTTCGATACTTTCGGTCATGGTATTCGCGGAGAAGTGCCGGCGAAGGATATTGATGCACTGGTTGAATATATCCGGTCATTATAGTATGAACCAATAGGGATTAATTTGTATAAACTAAAAATTTCATTCTAATGAAAGAACTTAAAAAATTTGCATTGATTCCGTTAATGATCGGAATACTGGCCTTTTTAATTCAGGCACTTGATCAGGGCCGGACTGCTGTTTGGATACATTACCGTGAACCTCAGGGTGGCTTATGAAAAGAGGGTCAGTTAATCCGTATGCTGGCAGAAAAGAACAGAGACTTGCATCAAAAGGGAAAATGGAAACCGAACGATAGATATGCAGAGCAATTGTTAAAGAATAAATAAAAACGGGAAAAACATTAATAATTTTAGATATGAAGACACTATTGTATGCGATGATTATGCTGTTCGTTGTTGCACTTTTTGGGTGCTCCGGCGGGGACAGGAAAAACGACACTGAATTGAAAAAAGTTGATATTATGAATGAGAAGGAAGCTTATCAAAAAAAGTACACGAACGAGGATTTTTATAAAGACGGAAAGCTGAATCCTGAGGTTGCCCTTGAGGCATATAAAGATATGCTTGCCCATTATGGCGTTCCTTTTTCAGATTTTTTGAAGGAGAACCTGTGGATCACCGATTTTGGGTTGGGCGATTTTGAGCATGTAGGTATGGCCGGAATTTTCTGGGTGAATAATCCTGATGGAAAATACCTGGGGCATGAAATTTATCTGTTGCCCGGACAAATGATCGTGGAGCATAAACATCTGCCCACGGAATATCCGGCTAAGGATGAAAGCTGGCAGGTACGTCACGGCTGGGCGTATAACTATTCGATCGGTGACTCCACCCCCAATCCGCCTGAACTTCCTGAAAGTCAGAAGGACCATATTACGGTTTCTCACTTTCAGGTTCAGCATGTGGATGAAATTTTGTCTCTTGTGGAGCTGGAGTCGCCCCATTTTCTTTATGCCGGGCCCGAAGGCGTTATCGTAACGGAATATGGTTCTTATCATGACGGGAACGGACTACGCTTTACCAATCCGGATGCTGTTTTTGAGGATGCATTATCGGCCGGAATATAAAGGAATACAGCAGGAATGCATTATTTGATGCGGGTTATAGCATAAGGAACCTCATGCGTTATTTTTCGGGATAATGAACAGGGATAAACCGCTATATCAACCGGATTTTATTATTCAATAACAATAAAACAATTTAAAAATGAGAAAAATTAATCATTTCGGGATTCCGACACTCGAAAAAAAACCTGGTGAAAACTATGCTGAAGGAATGAAGGTTCACCTGACCGATTACAATGAAAGTGCGAACAAAATTGAATTCCTTCGTTTTGAGGAGGGCAGCTGGATGCCTGAGATCATTCAAAAAGTTCCTCATATTGCTTATGAAGTTTCTGATCTCGATGCAGAACTGAAAGAAGCTGAAGTGATTGTCGAGCCTGTCCGCGCAGCGGATGATCTGACCATTGCCTTCATTGTGGAAGAGGGCATTCCTGTAGAGTTAATGTATTTTGATAAATAACCGGAAAAACGAAGATCGATGAGTAAAATAATGACCAAATTTATCAACGAACCGGAAAACATTACCAAAGAGTTGTTGGAAGGTTATGTGCTGGCTTATGGCGATAAAGTTGCATTGGCTGGTGAGAACATTATTGTAAGAGCTAATCCGAAGGACGAATCAAAAGTGGCTGTGGTGACCCTTGGCGGCTCCGGGCATGAACCAGCGCTGAGCGGTTTTGTGGGTGAAGGAATGCTTGACTGTTCGGTTGTCGGCGACATATTCGCGGCTCCGGGAGCACAGCGTCTGTTCCAGGCCCTGCAGAAACTTAAGCGTGATGCGGGGATTCTCCTGGTGGTGCTCAACCACTCTGGTGATGTCATGAGTGCCAATATGGCCATGCAGTTAGCGGAAAAGGCAGGAATTAAAGTGAAGAATATCCTGACCCATGATGACATCAGCGCTGGTATCGATACGGCGGATGAAGACCGGCGCGGACTGGCCGGATGTATTCCGCTTTATAAAATTGTTGGTGCTGCCGCGGAAGAGGGGAAAAGCCTCGATGAACTCGTTGAGCTCGGCGAGCGTTTTAACCAGCAGGTAGCCACCCTTGCGGTCGCTATGGGGGCCTGCACACATCCGCAAAACGGGGAGACCATTTCCGAACTTCCTGAAGGAGAGATGGAGATCGGTATGGGCCAGCACGGTGAAGGCGGTGGAGGCCGGCAGATGCTTGAGTCGGCCGACAAAACTGCTGAGATCATGGTTGGTCAGCTTATGGATAAAATACAACCTAAATCAGGGGATAAAGTATTGCTTTACATTAATGGTGTTGGGGCAACTACCCTCATGGAGAGAAGCATTGTTTTCCGCAAAGCGCATCAGGTGCTTTCCGGGGCAGGAGTCGAGGTAGTGGATGCCAAACTCGAAGAGTTGCTGACTGTCCAGGAGATGAGAGGCTTCCAGATGATTCTCGGAAAACTGGATGATGACCATGTGGAATTATTGAAGAACCGCAGGGCTGATACGCCTTTCTGGAAAGATATTTAACCGTTTTATTTTCCCGGACGATGGTTGTTCTCTCGGGCCGGGAATTTTTTAAACTGAAAGCAATGCAAAAACTCACTTTACAGCATTTCTCGGCGATGTGGAAGCATGCGCTGGTGCGTGTGGGAGAGCGTGCAAATGAATTTTCACGGTTCGATGCGGTTACTGGTGACGGCGATCATGGAACGGCTATTGTTCAGGCTTTGACTTCCGTGGTTGAGGTGGCCGGAAAAGGGACTGAATTCAAGAGCATGCTCAACGATATGGGGATTAACGTTATGATGCAAACCAGTGGTTCTACCAGTACATTGATGGGTGGATTCCTGCTTGGTATGGGCGACCATGCTGAAGGAACTGTTCTCGATGTTGAACAGGTAAAAGCCATGTTTAAAGGAGGACTTGAAGGGTTGCAAAAACAGACCAGGGCAGGCAGAGGGGATAAAACCCTGATGGATGCTATTATCCCTGCGATTGAAGCGATGCAGGAGTCAGGAAAAAATGATGTGAGACAACTTTTTGCTTTAGCCGCCCGGGCGGCACAGACAGGGGCCGAATCAACCATCGGGATGAAAGCCAATTTCGGACGGGCCCGGAATTATGCTGAACGGTCGGTGGGCAGCCCCGACCCCGGAGCTTACTCCTGGGCGTGTATTATTGCAGCTTTCCACGAAACAGTCGCTGATTTGTAATGGAAAACCGGTGCCTGTTTATAAACTTAGTGTTGATTTATTGTAAATATTTAATTTTGATTTTGTTATGGCTGATTTAGATGATATTAGAGAAGGTAAAAAATTTGGAACCGGCGTTTCTGTGAAGGAGCAATCTTTTCATATTAAAGGAGCCCAAAACCTTTCATGGGGGGCGAAAGACCGCCTTTCCCGGATTTTTAATCCTGAAACCGCGAAAACGGTGATGCTGGCATTTGACCATGGATTTATAATGGGAGCCACCTCCGGACTGGAGCGGATCGATCTGAATATTGTTCCTTTGATGGAGTATGCCGATTGCCTGATGTGTACCCGGGGTATTCTTCAAACAACGGTCCCTGCCAACATCAATAAACCGGTCTGTCTTCGTTCCGATGCTGGTTCAACGATTCTTACGGAACTGAATGAAAATGTGATCATTGATGTTGAGGATGCGGTCAGGATGAATGTATCGGCAATGGCCATTATGCTGGCTATCGGTGATCCGGCAATGGAGGCCAAAACTGTGGCCAATCTCTTCAAAATGGCTGACCTTGGTGCAAAATACGGTATTCCCGTTATGGGAGTAACTGCTGTGGGTAAAGACATGGCACGCGATGCCCGTTACTTTGGGATGGCCTCAAGGGTTTGTGCAGAGAATGGGGCTAACATGGTGAAAACCTATTATTGCGAGGGTTTTGAGAATGTAGTAGCTGCCTGTCCGGTGCCGATTGTCATTGCCGGAGGAAAAAAGCTGCCTGAAAAGGAGGCACTGGAACTCTGTTACAAAGCGATCAACGATGGCGCTGCCGGAGTGGATATGGGCCGTAACGTTTTCCAGTCGGAGGACCCCGTGGCTATGATCCAGGCGGTGAAAGCCGTTGTGCACCAGAATTTTTCCGTGGACCAGGCGTATGAAATGTTTACAGATTTGAAGAAAAATTAGTAAAACGGATCCGAATTTTGGTTCATAGCTTTTGGGAGGTGCCAGTGAGGATGAACTTTTTTATACCCCTTAAGAAGGGAAGCCGATATATTTAAATATGTGTTTTTTAATTATTTATAGGCAATCAAAATGAAACAGACCCTAATTTTTCTTTTATCTCTGAACCTTGTCTTGAGTAGTTTTGCGTTTAAATCCGGAGATGTTCAGATTTCATCAGCTTCTACCCTGTGGATTGAGGCTGTGACAGACCTTAAGATGCAGTTTTCGGAAAAAGCAGGGAATAATAAGGAATCTGATGGTCCCCTGGATCCTGAAAAAGCTATGTGGCAGTTGAATGACCGGTTTCCCGCGGAGATGAGTGCGTTTTCTCCTTATCTTGGGCAGAACGGAGAACAATTCCTGATGGAAACAGATGGCTCCTCAGAAGAAAAGATCATTAAGGGCATAAGCAATGACTTTCAGAATACCTCCTGGTGGGATGCACACATCGATGAACTGAAATCGGTCAGTAACCCTGAAAAGCGGATTGCGGGATTGTTGAAATTGTTTTTGTCGGCCTACAGGATCAACGAGGTCGCCGATCAGTTGGAGTGGCTCAATTTTGCTGCTGTAGAAGCTGCTGTAAATGACATGAAAAAAGATCCCTCTTTCAATGAGGATAAAGCCCGGAAAAAACTGGATGAGTTGAAAAAAATTGCTTCCGGAGGTTTTGACGGAATATATAAGAATGATCCGGAGGCACTGGCGGCTGCCGAGAGAGCCCTGCAACTAAAAAAGGAAATATTGCTGGCTAATCCCGTGCTTGATTTCGACCGGTTGATGACAAGTCGTTATAAAATCGGGGCCGCCGCGCGGAGGGTGAATGCCTCCGGTCTCGGAACCCAGCGTAATAACTGGTCGAATCAGTTATCCGCCGCCCGCAGCGGTTTTGATGCAGAAATTGGTGAATTGACTGATCTCCGGGGAAGTTTGGAGTACCGGAAAATTTTTCAACCGGGAAACAGCTCTTCTGTTCCTGATCTGAATTTGCACTGGGATGCACAGCGGGTTATGTTTTCCATGGTGGATGAATCCGGAAACTGGCAGGTCTATGAAGTGGGAACTGACGGTGAAGGGTTGCGAAAAGTGATCGAGTCTTCGGAGGAAGACCTGGAGTTTATCGATCCCTGTAATTTACCTGATGGAAGAATAATTGCCGTTTCCAATGTAGGTTATCATGGGGTTCCCTGTGTAAATGGGAATGATCCTGTGGGAAATATGATGCTTTATGATCCTGACAACAAAAGTTTAAGGCGACTGACTTTTGATCAGGATGCCAACTGGCATCCCACGGTGGCTAATAATGGCAGGGTGATGTATGTCCGCTGGGAATATACCGATCTGACCCACTATTTTTCCCGCATTGTCATGCACATGAATCCCGACGGAACTGAACAGCGTTCACTTTACGGCAGCGGTTCTGTCTTCCCGAACAGTACTTTTGATATTCAGCCTATTCCCAATCATCCCACTCAGTTTGTCGGTATCATTTCAGGACATCATGGTGTGGTCAGAAGCGGGCGGATGATGATTTTTGATCCGTCGGTAAGCCGGAAGGAGGAGAAGGGGATGATCCAGGAAATTCCTTACCGCAACAGACCCATTATTCCTTTGGTTAAGGACCGTTTGGTGGATGGGGTTTACCCTCAGTTTATCAAACCCTATCCGGTTAATGATAAATATTTCTTTGTTACAGCCAAATTAACACCCGATGGCCTGTGGGGGTTGTATCTGGTCGATGTTTTTGACAATATGACCCTGATCAAACAAGCGGAAGGTGAGGGGTATATCTATGGCATACCGGTCCGTAAACAACCGTTACCTCCGGTTATCCCGGAAAAAATCAATCCGGAAAGCAAAGAAGCTACCGTATTCATTCAGGATATATATGAAGGGGAGGGATTGCCTGGTGTCCCGCGGGGAACAGTAAAATCCCTGCGCGTATTTGCCTATGAGTATGCTTATGTGCGGTCCCCTTCCAATCATATTGCCCAGGGGATACAGAGCGGTTGGGACATCAAGCGTTTGCTGGGAACGGTACCTGTGGAAGAAGATGGTTCCGCCCTGTTTACGATCCCGGCCAATACGCCTGTTTCACTGCAACCCCTCGATGAAGAGGGAAGGGCGATACAGTGGATGCGAAGCTGGCTGACCGGTATGCCGGGGGAAACGGTTTCATGCGTAGGTTGCCACGAAGACCTGAACCAAATTCCCAAACCCAAAAGAGCACTGGCGGCTTTTAATTCGGTGAAGGAGCTGCAGCCACCCAAAGGCGGGGTCCGGCCTTTTACTTTTGAGCTGGAGGTCCAACCTGTGCTGGAACGCGCCTGTGTGGCCTGCCATGACGGATCACTGAAACGGGATTTTCGCGGGGGCCGCATGGATGAAAATGTGCCGGGTAGCCTGAAATTCAGTAAAAGCTATCTCGACCTGCATCCCTACGTGCACCGCCAGGGGCCCGAGGCCGGTATGAAGGTACTTTACCCCTACGAATACCATGCCTCCACAAGTCCGCTTATCCGGATGCTGAAGAAGGGACATCATGGTGTGCAACTGAAGGAGGAGGAGTGGAAGACACTCTATGCCTGGATCGATCTGAATGCGCCATACCACAGTACTTTTATTGCGACCGACAATTATAAGGAGGGAAATCAGATCAGGCGGCGCATAGATCTTGCCAATAAGTATGCCTGTAACACCGGTGTCGACTGGGAAGAAGAGATCAGGGCTTATGTAGAATACCTGAATAACCAGCCCAAACCCGTTCCGGTTAAACCTGAGCAGGAGGAGGTGAATTTTGAAGAGGTACGTGTGGAAGGATTTCCATTTGATGCAAAAAAAGCAAAAGCGATGCAGGCAGCTGCCGGGAATATCCGTAAAGTGGTTGAAATTGTTCCCGGTATAAGGTTGAATTTCGTGAAAATTCCAGCCGGAAAATTGGTGATGGGGACCAATAATCCCCCGTCTGATCATTCACCCGCTTATGCGGCAGAAGTGGAAGAGTCTTTCTGGATGGCGGAAACGGAGATCACAAATGCGCAATTCCGGACTGTTTTTCCGGAGCACCACAGCCGTTTCTTCGACCAGCAATGGAAAGATCATGTGAATGAAGGTTATCCTGCCAATAATCCGGAGCAACCTGTCATCCGTGTGAGTTGGGAAGAGGCTATGGAATTTTGCCGGCAGATCAGTGAAAAGACAGGACTGAATATCACCCTGCCAACTGAACAGCAGTGGGAGTGGGCCTGCCGTGCCGGCAGCGACCAGCCTTTCTGGTATGGAGGCATGAAGGATGATTTTGGGTCGTATGAGAATCTGTCCGACAAGCAGATGAATAAAATGGCTGTTACAGGAGTTAATCCGCAGCCTATGAGCGAAGACAGTGACTGGTTCCCCTATTTCTCCTTTCATCCCAAAGCGGAGCATGTAAACGACGGGAATATGCTCGCTATTGCCCCCGGAGAATATAAACCCAATCCCTGGAACTTGTACGATATGCATGGGAATGTGGCCGAGTGGACCCGTTCTGTTTATCAGCCTTATCCGGGCCAGAAAGAATTGGTGAAATCCAAAAAAATTAAAAGAGTGGTCAGGGGCGGATCCTGGATCGATCCTCCGAAATCGGCCACATCCTACTTCCGGAAATCCTATCTGCCCTGGCAGAAGGTCTACAATGTGGGATTCCGGGTGATTATCCGGGAATGAAGTTTTTTTTTTGGTTCCGCTTTCGCCCTGCTGTAATTCCGTTTTTTCC
>CAYTDH010000119.1:7987-11286 GCA_964436325.1 uncultured Tangfeifania sp. | reverse complement strand
AACGGCAATAATCATCCTGAATCAACTCCTTTTCCAGCCTTCGCTAGTGCATCGGGGTTTAATTCCCGTCTGCTTTAGCTGACGGCTCCGAATTATCCCCGGGCTCCGGCTTTAGCCACATCTCTATCTTCTCAGACGCGATTAAAAATCGCATTTCCAAAGAAAATCCTAAACCCCCGCACCCCTTCAACAATTCAACAATTTAACAATTTCGCAATGTGTCAATTCAACAATTCAACAATTTCTCCATTTCTCAATTTGCCCATCCTCCAACTTGAATACCCGGAAATATTTGTCCTGTTTTTTTCCGGCTCGAACATGATGCCGGATTTTTTTTTCATTCAATGGTTACATGAAACAGCTCTTTTTCGATTTCCCATTGGTTGTTGAAGAACCCGGATACAAGGATTCCTTCGAGTCCTTCTTTCAGGTAACCGGTGTCAAAAATCAACAGGTCGGGATAGCCGTTGAACCCGGCAAAATAGTTGTTTTTGACCGCAGCTTTCATGCCTTTTGTGCCTGTTCCTGCCACCACGCCCACACTGGCGGTTTCTGAACCGGAACGCGGGTAAATGAAGAAAGCTCCCATGTCATCCCCCTTCAGGATATTGTCTCCGAATACAATTTCCCCGTCTTTGACCACCACGGGGACTTCATTCAGGACAAGGTCCCAGGCCCGGTTGTTATCGGCATTTCCGTAGAGTACCACATTGCGTTCCGGGTAATCGCCGGGGACAAATTCGCGATCGGCAATGACCTCAATGGAACCGTTGGCTTTGTACTGGAAGGTCTCTGCATCGAAGAGGGCTTTGGTTTTGTACCATTCGGTTTCTTCACGGCTTCCGCCGGTGGCATACACAAAAACCACATGGTTGTCAAAAGCATTTTTAAATCCGCCATTCCTGACCGGGTTTTTCTCTGCGGTATTCCGGCTGGCCATCTTCCATACCCCCGATTCCTTTTTCAGGAGGATGTCGCTGCCACCATCCGGCGTGATGGATTGTTCATCGATGATTATGACCGGTTTTTCTTCGAAATCCAGTTGTGAAAGGTGAAATTTAATGGCTGCAACATTGGTGGCCTCTCCGGTGATGGTATCTTTCTCCTTTTGGAAATCTACCGTTGAAAATTCCAGGGGTTCCTCCTGCTGCTCAATGGTCAGCCAGTAGTTGGATGCCGAGATGCCCGGCGATGCGGTATGAAATTCAATATGATTGATGTCGTTGAGTTCAGGAATCGACTGCCATTTGAAATAGTTGAACAGCGGTTCCCAGTCGACGCTTTCGTTGCCGTACCAGTGTGAACCTCCGGGGTATTCGTAGTAGCAAAAGTTGGGATGATAGTTCCCCAGGGTGTCGCGCATCATGCGGGCCTGTTCGGTGGGCACTACGGTGTCTTCGCTTCCGTGAAGGATGTAGATCCCGGATTGCAGGTAGTTCCGTTTCAGTTGGAGGGTACGTCCTCCGTTGGCACTCCGTTGCAGCATTTGAAAGTGCAGATTGTTTTCCAAGTCGGCATTCCTGCCCCGGCGGGCATATCCCAGGATGTCGGGGTAGCTGGCACAGGGGGCAATGGCTGCAAAGTGGTCGGGGTAGGTCACTCCGATTTGCCAGGTGCCGTGGCCGCCCATGGAGTGGCCGGTGAGGTATGTTCGCTGAAGGTCGGTTTGGAATACTTTTTTTGCCTCGGAAAGGACCTCCATGGCATCGATGCGTCCCCAGTCTTCCCAGTTAAATCCGTATGGCCTCCGGTTGGTGGGAGCGACCACATGGCACCAGTCTTTTTGACTGTAAGCACGGGCCTGATTGCGTGCTTCCACCCCTGCTCCGTGTACCGAAAGGACCAGCGCCTGGTCTTCGCCTGTCTCTGTGGAAGGGGCTATACTGTAATATTGAACGCTTCCGTCGATATCGCTGACAAAAGTGCGTTCATGGTGGGTGTCGGCTTCGCGCTGAGTGAGCTCAAATGAAATCCGGTGGAGTTCTTCGCCGTCCTCCGAAAGAACCAGGGTGGCCTCTACTTTTCCGTCTTCCTGTTTTACAGAGGTGGCAGGAATCCGGAATTTTACTTTTCGCACGCTCATCTCCGTCAATTGGTCTGTTTCATAGGTGGCTTCTTCGCCCGATTCGAGGACGCAGCGGATCGTTAGTCCACTGATCTCTTTTTCGAGGGTGTTGATGACCCTGACGGCGGCCCATTGTTCTGATGTTTCCCCAATGATCAGTGAGGGAACGGTCATGTCGCGGGTGGTCAGCATAACAGGTTTTGCCGGGGTTACCAACCGTGAGGTGACCCGGGCAAACCGGCCGGGAGTGTATATGAATTCGTTGAGGCCTTTTTTCAGTTTGAAGGGAATCAGTGTATATCCAAAGTCGTAATGGTCGCCCGCAATGGGTTTTCCGTTGATGTACCCCTGGGTGTGCCCGCGGGCATCGAGCAGCAACACGTCCTCGCGGGGCGAATCAAATGAGGTGTACAAAAATGATCTCCAGTATTTTCTGCCCCGGAAGGAGTTTTCTTCGTTGGCCTCCACGGCCTGCCAGGTGAAAAAACTGTCGTTTTCGGCATGCATGGGGTGGAGCAGTTGTCCCTCTTCCGGGGTGTTCCAGCTTCCGTTGGCGAAATGCCAGGCGATAATGTCTGTTTCCGGCATGAGTCCGCGTCCCCGCGAAGCAGCAGGCAACAGGAGTCCTTCATTGAAAACATGTATGACGGACCCTTCATTGATCTCTTCAACTACTTCGCGTCCAAAATATTCTACGATGTTTCCCTCTTTTTGGGCCATGGATGGCATGAAAACCGCAAGAAGGAAAAGAGTGGCGGGGATTCCTTTTTTTAAGATTGTACTCATTTTTATTTGTTTTTAATTTTAATCCGTGAATATTATATTTCTTTTTAATCTGGAGCGGACAAAGATAAAAAAAGTGGGCAAACCCGGGAAGAGTGAATTTTCCACAGATAGACACAGATGGATTTGCCTGGCGGCAAATTTTGATCGAACACAAAGGCACGAAGACGCAAAGAGGGAATTTTCCACAGATGGGCGCAGATGGTAGCGCAGATGATCACAGATGGGTTTGCCTGGCGCAAATAAAGGTTTATCCACAGATAGACACAGATATGGGCATAGATGATCACAGATGGAAGAATAGAATTTGAATTTTTTATCTGTGATCATCTGTGTTGTCATCTGAGTCAATCTGTGGATCAGATTTTGCTTTGTCAACTGGGGGAATCTGTGGATCAGATTTTGTGTTGTTATCTGAGTGAATCTGTGGATCAATCTCCTTCAGCCATTT
>CAYTDH010000119.1:0-7887 GCA_964436325.1 uncultured Tangfeifania sp. | reverse complement strand
CCGCCCGAGGGCTTTTGGCGGGTATCGGTTCGCATGGGGGTAAATCCGCTGAATGAAGCTACTCCCGCTATGCGCTGGTCGAGGGCAGTGGCATAGAGGCCCACCATCCCTCCGTAGGCAAATCCGCAAATATAGATTTTGGCAGGGTCGGTTTCCGGGATTTTGCTGGCGGTTATTCCTTTGCCATCCACCAGAAAGTCCACCACCCGGCTAACATCATAAACTGCCCGCCCCAGCTTTGACCAGCCCGGATTTTGTTTATAAAACCTGCTGGTTGGCATCAGATGATCGCCAAATCCTTTTTGGTCCCAGGCCACCACCAGATACCCTTCCTGTGCCAGGCGCCAGTAGATGGTCGTTCCCTGCACGCCATAGCCCTCATTGCTGCCGTGGGAGTAATTCCAGGGATGCAGCCAGAGGACAGTAGCCTTGTATTCATCCCTTTCCGGATCGAAATAAATGTTGCCGCTCATATTGCCGCTGAAGCTAAACGGAACGCGTTTCAGTCCCCCGGGATTCCAACGGTCCCTCGACCATTCGGAAACTCCTGGTTCTCCCGGGTCTTTTATCCGGTATGACCCTTCCTTTTCAATCTTTTCGGGAGGCGTCCCGAGCATCCATTCGATCTTTTCGGTTACAGAGGCTTTTTCCGGAATCTGTAAAGCCTTTGCGGGCTGCTTCGCTTTCCATGCGTCCCAGTCAAAATGATGCCATAGTTTTTCATGGAAAACATCTTCAGGCAGGGAGTCCCTCGCGAAAGCCCAGTCCATAAAATCGAGATTTACGTTGACATGCGCAGGGGTAATGGGATTGTGGTTTCCTTTCCGGTAGACCAGGCGGATATTTCCGGGTTTTTCAAGAAATGTGAAGGCCTTTTTGGCATTCAGATAGGCACGTTCCACGCCGAAGGTGGGTTCACTCCCGTCGTTCAGGGCCGTATGCAGCATCACATGGCGGGGAGCAATGAGTGCCAGTAAGCCATTTGCAGCTACTGGTAATTCATTTTCACGGCCCAGGTAATCGCTTAACCCCGGCAGAACCCAGGCGGCGGGACAATCTTCATCGGATACCGATTCCATGAAGGTTGGCCGCGAGGCAAAACGGTAGGGGCAGGCAGTGGGCGTACCCGAACTTCGGGCAACCACACATTTTATGCGCTCGTCGAAGGCAGCCGCGTAAATCGATTGTTTTCCATAGCGGGAATGCCCGATGATGCCCACGGCGGAGGTGTCGATATTGTATCCCGATTCAGGAAGAAGCAGGTAATCCAGTGCACGCCCTGCAATCCAGGCCTGGATTCCCAGTGAAGAGCTCCATCCCGCATTGGGGTATTCCTTTTTCATTTCTTTCCACACATTTTGGTAATCCGGGAAATTGGGCTCTGCATGGTGGGTGTCCAAACCCGGATAAATGCAAACGACATACCCTCTCTTCAGGGCCTCTTCCGCCCAGGCTAGCTGGTAATCGCGTGGCTGGGTGAGCAGGAGGGGGGAGGGGCCTTTCGTTTCGGGAATCCAGATGGTCAGTTCAAAGGATATTTTATGGGGCGTGTCAAAAGTAACCTCCACCCGTTTTCTTACAGAACCATCTTCCGGCGTTTCGGTTTGGATGTGCTCTGCCGACAGAAAACGGGGCGTCTCTTTAGGAAAATGACCGATGTAGGTTGCACACCACAATTCTTTGATCTCTTTTTTCCGGAGCTCAAAATCCGCAGAGCTTTCCACTTTCCGGCCATCCAGAAAGGTCATGACGTCCGGCAGTCCGGCATTTTGGTATTCCTGAGCCCACAGGAGTGATGGAAAAAAGGCGATGAATCCGGGAAGTAAGGTTCGAAAGAACTGTTTCATAAGGCGTTGGTTTTGGGAAGTTTTTGAGTCCACTCCGGAAAGAAAATTCTTAACACCAGGAAGAACCTAAAGCACAGAGATTTCACGAAATTTAGATTTGTGATTTTTAACTCTTCGTAATTCTTCGATTTTAGGCGTTTTTGTGACACTTTTTCTTTTTTGGGTTTATATGCGTTGAATTTTTTTTTGATAAAAATAAAAAAAAATCATTTAATCTGTCGCTTTATTGGATTGACTGGTTTGAGGAGGTTTTTATATAAAAGAAAATAACACATTTAATAAACTTTAAAGTTTTAAAAATAATTTTTTATACAAAATAATTTATTTTTAAAGTTGTTTTTTAAAAAAAATTATAACTTTGCAGTAAGCTTTTAAAACGATGACCCCAAAAAAATCATGAAGAGTCCATTTACAGGAAAAGAAATGTGCATTGTGAAAGAGTGGAGAACTATGCGTTTTCGAAGAGATGAATTCAGGGTACTGTTTCATTCGTACAAATGCGAAGATACTGGCGAACAGTTCGAGGATGATTTATTTGCCCAGTTAAATTACAATCAGTTGGTTAACCAATACAGGGAAAAATATGGCATCCCTTTTCCTGAAAAGATTATTTCCATACGGAAAAAATATAAACTTTCTGCCGCAAAAATGTCCGAAATTTTAGGGTTTGGTGCAAATGGATACCGTCAATATGAAGGTGGAGAAGTTCCCAATCAATCCAACTCCAAATTAATACAACTTGCCGAAAATCCTCAAGAGTTTAAGAAATTAGTGGATTATTCCAAGTCCCTTGATAATAAAACTGTGGATAAGATTTACAGAACAATCGATAATTTAATAGAAGAGGAAAGAAAATACAAGTTTGAGCATCAACTGGAAAACTATTTTTTTGGAACAAGCATTCCGAATCGTTTAACCGGATATAAGTCTCCCGATCTTAGAAAATTTGCAGCAATGGTGGTGTTTTTTGCCGTAAAGCTACAACCATGGAAAACCAAGCTGAATAAATTATTATTTTATGCTGATTTCTTGATGTATAATAAATTCGGGTTTTCAATGAGCGGCATTCAATACCGTGCAATACCATTGGGCCCTGTACCTCATAATTTTAATAGTATTTTTGAGTATTTATGCAATAAAGGGGATTTTGAAATATCTTATTTCCCATTTCCCGATGGTGGTACAGGAGAACAATTTAAACAGAATTCCCAAAAGGCATTGAATAAAGAACTTTTTTCTGATGATGAAAGAGATATATTAAATCAGGTTGCGAATAGGTTTAAAAATACCTCCACCCAGGAAATCATTGAAATCACCCACAAAGAAAAAGCCTGGATGGAAAATAATGAAGGAAGAAAAATGATTGATTACAGTTATAGTTTTGATTTGTCGCTTTAGTTAGCGTGTTACTTACAGTTTTGTCGTCCGGCGATAATAACAGCAATTTATTCATTTTCAAAAGGATCATTATTTGCTAAATTAACCGAGCAATGAATAAGTGAATCGGGCCACGGCAAGAATATCCTGGCAATCATTGAAAGAGGTAAAAAGATTACCATCACCACTCCTCAATGACTACCCGAAAGCCCACGTTATACACTTTTTGATAGGGACTGTAAGGCAGCCTGTAACTGGAGGTTGCGCGGTGGGGCCGATCATACCAGGAACCACCCCGCACCACTTTCTTTTTGGTTTCATCCAGGTCGTTACGACCATCGGTTTCATCATAAGGATACGGTTTGTAATCCGACCGGGTCCACTCCCAAACATTGCCATGCATATCGTACAGGTCAAAATAATTTTGGCGATAGCGCCCCACGCTTTCGGAAATAAATCCTCCGTCGTTGTAAACCGTATCTCTGGGGATCCAGTCATCGTAAGGACCGGGATTTTCAATGATGCGCGTACTTTCATAAAATTTATGGGCCGTGCATGCTGCAAATTCTTTCAGTTTAATATCCCCCAGGTTCGCATAAGGGGAGAAGTCTGTTCCTAAGTCCCCGAATGAAAAAGCAGTATTGGTACCGGCCCGGCAGGCCCATTCCCATTGCGATTCGGAGGGAAGGGTCACTTTTTTGCCCGTTTTTTTGCTGAGCCATCTGCAAAAATCCATGGCTTCCTGCCACGATATGCGAACCACCGGTTGGTCAGGATGGTTCATCGGATATCCTTTTCTCCCGAACTGATACCCGTGCCTGTGCTCATCCCTTGAATCGTGTCCGGGGTCAAACAGGGCATAGATTTTATTGGTTATTTCAAACCGCCCGATCCAAAAATCCTCAACCTGCTGTCCGGTCCGTGGCATTTCGTCGGGGTGACGGGTACTTCCCATGATAAAATTGCCTGCAGGGATTTTGACCATTTTCAGCGAAATGTCTTTTTCCAGCGGAATGGAAACCTGGTACCGGCCGAGTCCGGTCTGCCGGCTTTCAATGTCAGGCTGACTGACCGGCCAGCCGGGAATGGACTCTACTCCCGGATTTGTTTCTTTTTTCTCAGGCATAATTGGAACAATGCCCTCCGGCAAAGGAGGTAAATATTCATGGTTGGGTTCCACCACATCAAAGAGGGGAGCATATCTTTCACGAAGATTCCTTGCTTTTTCTGTGGCGGCAAAATTTTTCAGATCCGACCTTCTGCCGTGGTAAGGGGCATTCATATCTATCCAGCAAGCCAGTTTTTCCATTTCTTCGGGAAGCAACTGAACATGATGATGTCCTTTTTGAAGGATTTGCATCAATTCGGTTTGATCGGCATGCACATCCATGGGGACAAGCATATCCATATCGCTTTCAATCCCCGGGCGGCGGACATAACGGTGCAAATGGGCATATGCCAATGAAAAATCACCTCCGTAATCGGGGCTGGCGTGACCAGAAATTTGTGAATTCCAGTCGGTTATTTTTTTATCTCCTTTCAGGTAGATCAAACCGGGATTTTCTTCATTGTGACAGGCAATGCAGGCCCTGTCGAGCACAGGCTGAATTTCATGCTCAAAGCTGAACCCCCGGGCTTTTCCATACCACTCTTCAATGGTCTGGGGCTTTTTGCGCGAAGCCATGCTGAAGCGCGGTGCCGGAACACGGTTTTTATCTTCGTGACAACCGATGCATGACACATTCTCACCCGGCATGGCCGTAAACCATGACCGCATCAACTGGAGGGCTTTGCCTTCCGAATCCAACGGCTGAAGGGCAATGGGTTTGTTGGCAGGAACTTTAAAAATGGCCGAGCCATCGGGTTCCACATCCACCGTTCCCAAAATCCGTTTCACATCCCACGGACCATCCATGCCAAAGGTGCCCAGCAATCCTCCTTGTCCGAGCGGACTGAACCCATAAGAGATAACCCGGAGTTTTTTTACTGCCCCTTCGGGAATGCCTTTTAACCCCCCGCCTTCATAAACATTTTGCAAGAAGACAGTGGCTGTTTTACTTTCAGGATTTATCCGGTCGGGGATAACCGGCGGGGTTGTCACCGGTTCCGCAAGAACAGGTTCAATAAAGGCTTCATTTTCTGCTTCATGAATTAAAGTCATGTTGCCGAAGGTATCCACGAGGTAAAGTCCCCATAACGCATCGGGGGAGGCTTTCATCGAAACAATAAAATATTCTTCACTGAGGGGCCAGGGTTGCAGAAAATGGGGCCAGACACCATCGGGGAGCCTGTCTCGGGCGATCGGTTTGACTTTTTTCCCGGGATAGGGAATTTCAGCCACCACTCCTTCGGCTTCTTTTCTTCCCACGGCGGGGTCAATGATGAGCATCCGGCCGCTGCGGGAAACGCTGTGGTGTCCCCCGGCAATTCCCACAATGGCGGTTTTATGACCGGGGATGGGGCGTGCATTGAAAAATGCGGTGGGGAAATAGGAGTTCGAGCCGTAATACGCGAGCTGCGTTGTCCCGTCGGGTTTCATGGTAAATAATATGCGGGAATTGGAATGGGGAAGATCGGCATATTCCCACCGCTGGTAGAGAATTTTGCCATTGTTCATTACCACGGGGCCCCAGTTGCTGTCCTGGTCAAAGGTCAGTTGCCGTGTTTTTCCCGTTCCGGGGTCGTAAAGGAAGAGCCCCGCCATTTTATTCCCTCCGTTGGTGCAGGGCAATCCGAGGAATGTTGCCGTTGCACAAAAAATGATCCTCCCGTCGGGGGTGTAACAGCCATCGAAACTGTCAAAATCTTGATAATCGGCAGGAGTTGCTTGTTTGACCTCTTTGGTCTTCCGGTCGATTTCAAAAATGTGCCAGCGATCGTTCGTCCCGATGGAGGAAAACAGCATTTTTTCCCCGTCAAAGTGCATCTCCGGATCGGCAATGATCACTCCTTCAGGTGGTTTATAAAATGAATTAACCTGGGCATTGCCATCTTCAACAGAGAGGGTGACAAATTCATTGGTCCAGCCACTGGACGGATGAGCGATTTCAGAATTATTCTGAAAGTTGGAGGGTGCCAGTCCCAAAGCACCTCCCATGACCCTGCGGGCGTCCGGGCCAAATGACCTTTTTACGGCAATAATGGATTTTCCGGCTATTAGGGGATTTTTCAGCAGTTGCTCATCCAGTTTTTTTAACCATCCGGCCGCTTTCGTGAAGGCTTGTTTATCACCCTGCTGCATTTGACTGAGGAGGGTATTTTTTTGCGTTTCCAACTGCCTGAGGACAACAATAATGTCTGCCGATGGAACAAACTGCTCCGGGTATTTTTCCTGTAAATCTTCCAGTGCCATCCGGTAATTTTCTGGAGAAAAGGATTTTATCCGGAATATTAAATCGTTTTCGTTATTCATCCCCGAGCTGGAAATAAAAAAAACAAGAAGGACAATAAACAGGGAAAAGAATTTGATGTTCATAGATTTGGATTTCATATTTTTAAATGCCTTTCACGATGGATTCAAAAATAGGGATAAAAATTATATCTTGATTAGGAAATATTATTTTTCAGAATATAGACCAGTTCTTTGAAAAATAAAACAAGGATATTACCTTTAACTTGTTTTTTCGTATTATAACCCGAATAATTCCTGTCTCCGACAGCGACTAAGATTCAGTAAAACTTTTTTCAAAAGTTTAACTTCATCTAAGTCGGTCCGCCGGCCGGCGGATGAACTTTATTCATGTTTTTAAAAATTTTATGAATAGTTCAGGATAAAAAGAAAGAGATGTGATTTTTGATTTAACAAACCATTATGTGCCATTTGGCGAAACATGCAGGGGGATTTTATTAGGAAAATCCCATGATTTACCGTCAAAAAAATGAGTGTTTAGCATGAAAAAAAGAAAAAATAGAATAGAGCAAACTTCAAATAAGTTGAATATCGGTCTTCATGTAGAAATTATTGAAGAAGAGGGTTATTTTGTAGCTTATTGTCCGGCACTTGAATTATCATCCTACGGTAAAGAAGAGCAAAAGGCAAAAGAACGATTTATTAATGAAGTTACTATTTTTTTTATTGAGGCAGAAAAGAAGGGAACACTTGAAAAATATCTTTTAAAAATGGGTTGGACTTTAAGAAAAAAACCTGTGCCGCAGTATATTCCGCCTGAACCCAACTCCAACATGCAACCCAAAAGCTACAGTTCTTTTACCGAAAATGTGGCAATTCCTGTTTAGTTAAATGACTCACAAACCCATACCCACAAAGAAATTTAAGAAATTCCTCAGGAGAAAGGGGTTAAAGCACATAAGAAATCATGGCGATCATGAGATTTGGGATTTTCCTGATAGATCAAAATTGTTACGTCCCATAACTTTTATTGGGTGTGAAAAGGAAATTCCAGCTTTGCATATAAGTACCAATCTAAAAACTTTGGAAATGACTTATTCTGAGTTTGAAAAAGAATTGAATAAATCTTGATTTTTTGTAATAATGGGGAAATTGGTTGAAATATGGCACGGATAAGACGTTCATTGTTGAATTGAAGATCGAGTTGATGGCAGTGATGATAGTGTCATATCAACTTTGAACTGTCATTTCGAGTGTTTACCCAAAAATTTTTAGGCATAATGAGGGAATGACAGATGAAATATTCCTATCATC
>CAYTDH010000118.1:0-11293 GCA_964436325.1 uncultured Tangfeifania sp. | reverse complement strand
ATAATCTTAATAAAATATTTATATCCCCTTTGAAAAATTTATAATGTCTTTATGCAAAGACGTTCACCTTTGTACTGGGCCAGTTTACAGGGCAGTTAAAAAAACCAAAGAACATGAAGCTATGTTTTTCAGGTTTTTAATACATTTATAATACAAACACCCCCTTTTCGAAAAGAAGAATATTTGCAAGGGAGTCAGAAAAAAGGATTTTACAGATGGGAAAACGCATAAACTTCATCATCGTATTTAAGGTTATAAGCCGAAACCTGTTCATTGTTTCTTCCGCATTATTGCTTTGCATGCTGGTGGCTATAATTTTTTCCGAACCGGTAACGCCGTTTCTGATTACTTTTATCATCGCTTTTTCCCTTGGAATATTGCTCCATGTGCTTACTTCAAAAAAAGCGAATGAGGCAACCATTCAAAGAAGGGAAGCCTATATAACCGTAACACTTTCCTGGCTGTCGATAAGCCTCATCGGTGCATTACCCTATATTTTTTCGGCTTCCATTCCTATTTTTACCGATGCCTTTTTCGAATCCGTTTCAGGCTTTACCACCACAGGCTCTTCCATATTAAAGGAAATCGAATCACTGCCCTACTCCATCCTGTTCTGGAGAAGCCTTACCCACTGGATAGGAGGAATTGGAATAATCGTGCTGGTTATTATTGTGATGCCAACACTCCACATGGGGGGCTACCATTTATTTACACTTGAGTCTTCATTTCAGGAAAAGGTTCAGCCCCGGATAAAAACCATTGGAATACAGCTTTTGGTCATTTACATTGCATTAACGACCCTGGAACTTCTTTTACTGCTTTTGGGCGGAATGAATTTTTTTGAGAGTACGTGCCATGCCTTCGGAACCATTGCCACAGGGGGGTTTTCTCCGAAAAATACAAGCATTGCAGGATACTCGCCGTACATTCATTATATTATCATGATTTTCATGTTTTTGTCGGGTACAAATTTCATTATCCACTACTACCTGATAAAAAAAGACCTGAAAAGGATCAGGGCCAATGATGAATTTCGGTTTTATACCCTTTCGATTCTTTTTATCGGACTCATCATAACCTCCTCCCTCTTCCTCGAAATGCACAAGCCTCTTGAGGAATCTTTCAGGGAAGGCTTCTTTCAGGTCATCTCTATTGTAACCTGCACCGGTTATGCCACGGCAGACTACCTGCAATGGCCTGCTTATGCCTGGACAATTATTTTCTTCTCCATGTTTTTGGGAGGAAGTACCGGTTCAACAGCGGGCGGAATAAAAATGGCCCGGCACCTGGTCGTGTTCAAAAATATTTCCAGGGTTTTTTCCCGCCTGATATCACCTAATGTTATTCTGGCCAAAATTAAAATCAACCAAAAACCCTTAAACGTGGAAGCCAATAACTCCATTCTCACCTATTTTTCGCTTTACCTTCTGTTATTTTTAACCGGAAGTTTATTGCTTATGGCCCTGGGAACTGACTTAAAAACCGCCAGCAGTTCTGCAGCCACCTGTATGGCAGGAATCGGACCGGGAATAGGAACAGTGGGGCCCGCAAGCAACTTTGCCCATCTCCCGCAAATGGGTAAATTGGTGCTGTCTGCCCTGATGTTGCTGGGAAGATTGGAAATTTATACGATAATTATCTTATTGAGCCCTCCCTTTTGGAAAGATTAAAAAAATAAAAACTGCACCCAATTTCGTGTTAACTTTGAGTTTTTTAATGATATGCAAAGGAAAAAGGTCCTGAATAAAATAATCCCGGGAAAAACGAGTTCAGCAATTGTTCAATATTTGCTGGCTGCGGGGATAATAGGCGCAGCCGCATTTTTCTGTATGCCGCTGGCCACTATCCAAAACTACCATGTGGTATCCTTCATTTTACTATTTACTGTTTCCATTCTTTCCACTTTTCTGGGAATTGGTCCGGTTTTACTGGCTTCCAGTTTAAGCGCATTGGTCTGGAACTTCCTGTTTATACCCCCCCAATACACCTTTCACATTGAAAAAACGGAAGACATATTAATTTTTGGATTGTTCTTTATTATCGCCCTTGTTAACGGAGTCCTGACGACCCGTGTTCGCAGGCAGGAAAAAATTGCCCGTGAACGGGAGAAACGAACCAATGCCCTTTTCCAGCTAACCAAAGAATTGTCAAAGGCCAGCGGCACAGAAGACGTTCTGCGGGTGGCTATTGAAAAAATGAAAAGTCACTTTTCTGTAGACCCTTTTTTCATTTTACAGGATGGGAATAATGTTTTGAATGTTGGTAGCCGGCTGCAAAAAGAAAAAAAGTTATCGGCCGGGGATTATGCCATCGCAGAATCCGTTTTTAAGAATACCCCAAAAGCCGGGGAAAAATCAGAAAACCATTCTCCTTCAACCTATACCTTTTATCCTTTAAAAGGAATTCGCCTCAACCCGGGAGTTCTGGCTGTAAAAAAAGATACGGTTCCGGAGGATGAACAAAAATCTTTCTGGGAAACCTTTCTGGCCCAGATTACCAATGCCCTGGAGCGCGAATTCCTTGGAGAACTGGCACAAAAAGTACGTTTTCTCGATGAATCAGACCGGTTGTATAAAACGCTTTTCAATTCCATATCCCATGAGTTGCGAATCCCTGTTGCCACCATAATGGGGGCTTCCGATTCCATTATCCATTCTTCCGGCAATGATGAAATCCAGGCCGCCTTATGCCAGGAAATTTTTACGGCGTCGCTGCGCCTGAACCGCCTCATCGAAAACCTGCTGAATATGTCCCGGCTGGAAAGTGGTCGTATTTCTGTCCGGCTTGACTGGTACGACATGAATGATCTGATGAACAAAATAACAGAAGATCTCCGGGAAGAACTGGCGCCTTTTGACTTAAAAATCCGGATACCTGAAGATATTTCCCTCGTGAAAATCGATTTTGGATTGATGGAACAAGTGCTTTACAACCTTGTTTTTAATGCGACACAATATGCTCCGGAAAGATCGGAAATCAAACTAAATATTGAACAGAAAAACGGGGAGTTAACCATTGAGATTGTGGACCAGGGCCCCGGATTCCCCGAACATGAATTAAAAAATGTGTTTAAAAAATTCTTCAGGGTCAACGGAAGCAAAACGGGAGGACTGGGACTGGGATTATCTATTGCCAGGGGATTCGTTGAAGCGCACAGAGGAACGATCAAGGCAGAGAACAATAAAACAACAGGGGCAAAGTTTACCATTAAAATCCCTACCGAGAAGCCGGAAATTAATCCTTATTCAAATGAACCATGAATGCAAATGAAACCATTTTGATCATCGACGATGAGTTGCAAATTCGCCGTTTATTGGAGATAACACTTTCAGCCCGCGGATATAAAATTATCCATTCATCCACAGGAAAGGAAGGACTTGTTAATGCGGCAACCCACCATCCTTCGCTCATCCTTCTTGATTTAGGGCTGCCCGATATCGACGGACAGGAGCTGCTTATTCAGTTAAGGGAATGGTTCTCCGGGCCCATCATTGTCCTATCGGTCAGAGATTCGGAGGAGGATATTATTAAAGCCCTGGACAACGGAGCCAACGATTACCTTACCAAACCCTTCAGGACTGGTGAACTACTCGCCCGGATCAGAGCTGCCATAAGAGCATCAGAAAATAAAACCGAAATTTCCATACTGGAGTTTAATCATTTACATATTGACCTGGCCAATCATGTCGTTCGAAAAAATAATGAAATCATTAAACTCACTGCCACAGAATTCTCACTGCTTGCCCTGCTTGCACGAAACCGGGGACGCGTTATGACCCATCAATACATACTAAAGGAAGTTTGGGGTTACGGTTACGTGGAGCAAACCCAATACCTCAGGGTATTTGTGGCCCAACTCAGAAAAAAAATTGAAGAAAACCCTTCCAAACCTTCCCTTTTAATCACCGAATCCGGAATTGGCTACCGTTTTGGCGATTAATTCAACAAAAAAAATAACCTTTGCGTTATGGGCCGTATCCAGGCAACCCGGGAGCATCCGTATTATCGCTCCTGACCAAGGCTGAAAATTCCGGAACCAAACCACCCGGGGAAAACTCCCGTAATACGGAAATAGAAGCGATGAAACGCTAAATTTTCCGGGTTCATGCTTCCATTATTCCCGAATCTTCCTATTTTCGTTTTCGAAACGGGAAAAAATATGCGGCAATCCTTCTTTTTTATCACAATAATGGTTATCGGAATCGTCCACCTCAGGGCAAATGATATCAACAGCAATTCCCTGGTGACCATCCCGGGAAACGGGAAAGCAGGGGATTTGCAGAGCCGGGAACCATCGGGGCATTCTTCCGGGGACAGCCTTCTGCATCACCAGAAATCTGAAAAAGTTCTAAATATGATCCGCCAATTCTCCCCTCCCTGCAAAGGAAAAGTCATCAGTCCGTTTGGTCCCCGTTCAGGGAGAATGCATTCAGGGACCGATGTTAAAATGAACCGTGGAGATACAGTTTATGCAGTTTATTCCGGCCGGGTTACCCGTGCAGGGGCCTATTATGGATACGGGAACCAGATAGTCATCCGTCATGGCCAGGGTTTGGAAACAAGCTATGCGCATCTGCTTTCTTTTCTGGTTAAGAAAGGAGAAGAAGTGGTGCGGGGAGCTCCTGTAGGCCTTGCCGGAAAAACAGGGAGGGCAACCACCAACCACCTTCACTTTGAAATCAGAGAGAAACGAAGGCCTTTCGATGCGGAACGTGTTTTTGATTTTGAAAGAGGGGCGTTAAAAGACGAATTGCAGGGCATTAAAATTCTCGCCGAATTGTTGGAAAAACCGGGACATTCATCCTCCCGAACCCATCCGCCCCAAAATTACACCGTTAAAAAGGGTGACTCACTCTGGAAAATAGCCCGGCGGCACCATACCACTGTCTCAGAATTGTGCCGGCTCAACCGCCTGCAGGAAAATTCAGTTCTGCAGGTGGGAATGGTCCTTCAACTGCATTAAAAAAGCAGGAGGGACTCACACGAAAAGCGACAAAATCACCTCAAATATATTCCTGTCTTCAATGTTTTTTTTTACCTTACAGGCCAATTTTACGATGCTGAAAAACCAAAATAGAATGCTACAGTCCGACTTTCAACTTCACCCGGAGAACCTCCGGAAAAAACTGGACCTCTTTTGGGAACTATCTGCCGAAAAGATTAACACCATTGAAAAAAAGTACGATGCCTCACAGGGCTCTCCGGTTTTTACCGAAAACGGGAAATACACCACCCGTGGATGGACTGAATGGACACAGGGTTTTCAGTTTGGTTCGGCCCTCCTGCAATTTGATGCCACCGGGGAGAAACCGTTCCTGGAATCGGGACGAAAAAACACCCTCGGAAAAATGGCCCCTCACATCAGTCACACCGGGGTTCACGACCATGGCTTTAACAACCTGAGCACCTATGGGAACTTGCTGCGCCTGATGAACGAAGGGAAAATACCTTTCAATGAATGGGAAAAGCACTTTTACGAACTGGCAGTAAAGATATCCGGCGCGGTGCAGGCCAGCCGCTGGACGCCAACCAAACAAGGGGGGTTCATGTATTCCTTCAACGGACCGCACTCCCTTTTCGTTGATACCATCCGCTCCTGCCGCATATTAATGGCCAGTCATCTCATGGGGCATATCCTGCAAAGCGAAGGCGACCAAAAAATATCGCTGCTAGGGAGGGCCCTGGAGCACATTACCGCCACTGCACAATATTCCGTATTCTATGGAGAAGGCCGCGACCGTTATGATACCTGGGGACGTACCGCTCATGAAAGCATTTTTAACATCAACGATGGCAATTTCCGTTGCCCCAATACCCAGCAGGGATACAGCGGTTTTTCCACCTGGACCCGCGGCCTTTCCTGGGCCATGGTGGGGTTCCCCGAAGAGCTCGAAGCCCTGGAAAAGGTGGCTGACGAAGAACTAACTCCGCTGGGGGGGCGAAAAAAAATGGAAAACATGATGCTGAAGGCGGCCCGGGCCACCTGTGATTTCTTTATTGCAAATACCCCTGTTGATGGCATTCCTTACTGGGATACCGGGGCTCCAAACCTTCATAAAATGGGCAATTACCTGGACAAGCCGGCCGACCCGTTCAACGCCTGGGAACCGGTGGACAGCTCGGCAGCCGCCATCGGAGCGCAAGGACTTCTGCGGCTCGGAAATTATTTGAAGAAAAAAGGGGGAAAAAAGGAAGCGGAAAAATATTTCCAGGCAGGATTAACCGTCATGAACTCCCTGCTTGACTATCCCTACCTGAGTACCGACCCCAACCACCAGGGGTTGATATTGCACAGCATCTACCACGAGCCCAATGGCTGGGACAATGTTCCGGCAGGTCAGAAAATTGCCTGTGGAGAATCCTCCATGTGGGGAGATTACCATGCACGGGAAGCAGCCATTTACCTTCAACGGATTATCCGGGATGAACCCTATTACTCATTCTTAGGATGCCTTTCCTGATTCCGCGAACAAAAACCTGACAACTAAAAAGAAATGAAAGCCTATGGCTACTGAACTGACCGATTTTTCAAAGCTGTGTGTTCATACCCTAACCACCAAACCATGGAATCTGAAATCGTGCATTCAAAACTACCATGCAGCCGGAATACACGGAATAACCATCTGGCGCAATGTGCTCGAAGGACAGGATATGAAAGAGGCCCGGACCATGCTGAATGACCATGCCATGGAAGTAGTATCTGTGGCGCGGGGAGGTTTTTTCCCCTCGGTAGACCTCCAAAAGCGAATGGAAGCCATCGAAGATAACCTGCGCGCCATTGACCAGGCAGCCGCAGTGGGCGCACCTCAACTGGTTCTTGTTTGCGGTGCAGATGGCAGACAGTCGTTGGAAACATCCCGGGAGCAAATAAAAGAGGGAATCCTGAAAGTCCTTCCCCGGGCCAAAGAAGCGGGTGTCAAACTGGCCATCGAACCACTCCACCCGATGTATGCGGGTGATCGCTCAGCCATCAACACCCTGGCACAAGCCAATGAAATGGCCGAACAAATCAATGATGATTTTGCCGGTGTCGCCATCGACGTTTACCATCTTTGGTGGGACAACACCCTCCGGCAGGAAATCAGGCGGTGTGCCCAAAACAATCACCTTTTTGCCTTTCATATTTGCGACTGGAATGTCCCCACCATTGATTTTCTGAATGACCGGGGACTCATGGGTGACGGGTGCATCAATGTTCCCCAAATCAGAGGTTGGGTTGAAGAAGCAGGATTCAGGGGCTACAACGAGGTGGAAATTTTTTCCAATAAATACTGGGCAATAAACCAAAATGATTATCTTGAAAAAATCAAAAATGCATATTTAAACTTTACCTGAAAAATGAACCATAAAGTAGGAATAATCATGAACGGCGTTACCGGCCGTATGGGCACCAATCAGCACCTGATGCGTTCCATCGTTGAAATCATCCGCCAGGGCGGCGTTCAGGTCGGTCCCTCCGAATTCATCCTCCCTGACCCCGTATTGGTTGGCCGCAATGAGACCAAACTCAAAAAACTGGCTGAAATGTCGGGGATCGATAAATGGACCACCAATTTGGATTCCGTAATGAACGACCCGCAATACTCCGTCTATTTTGATGCACAGACCACCGGTCGCCGTGCTGCAGCGGTAAAAAAGGCGGCAGCTGCGGGCAAACACGTTTATTGTGAAAAACCTGTGGCTACCGATACCGCCACGGCACTGGAACTTTACCATGCTTGCGAAACGGCAGGGGTAAAACACGGAGTGGTGCAGGATAAACTCTGGTTGCCGGGACTGATAAAACTCAGGCGCCTCATGGAGAATGATTTTTTCGGAAAAATCCTTTCCGTTCGCGGCGAATTCGGATACTGGGTATTCGAAGGGCACACCGTGCCGTCGCAGCGCCCCAGTTGGAATTACCGTAAAGAAGATGACGGAGGCATTATTGTGGATATGCTTTGCCACTGGCGCTATGTGCTGGATAATCTGTTCGGAAAAGTAAAGGGGGTTTTCTGTATGGGAGCCACCCACATTCCGGAGCGCGTCGATGAACAGGGACGCACCTACCAATGTACAGCAGATGATGCGGCATATGCAACCTTCGAGCTCGAAAACGATGTGATTGCCCACTTCAATTCATCGTGGGTCACCCGCGTGCGCCGCGACGATTTGCTAACCATACAGGTAGACGGCACCAAAGGCACTGCTGTTGCCGGTCTCCGCGAATGTTACACGCAGCACTACGGAAACACGCCCAAGCCTGTCTGGAACCCCGACATTCCACAGCCAATCCGGTTTTTCGAAGGATGGAACCAGGTTCCCGAACAGGAGCATTACGACAATGCCTTTAAGGCCCAATGGGAACTTTTCCTGAAACACGTGGTCAAGGATACCCCCTTCCCCTGGAATCTGCTGGAAGGCGCCAAAGGGGTTCAACTGGCCGAAAAAGGCCTCCAAAGCTGGGAAAAGAAAACATGGATGGAAATCCCCCCGGTTCTGTAACTTTTTTGTGAAACACTCAACAGGGAAAATTTACCGGAAAAAACAAAATGATTTTACTATAAATTCATGAACAAAACAGCACTCATAACCGGAGGGTCCCGGGGCATCGGCCTGGGTATTGCGCATGAACTGGCGCGGGCAGGATTCAACCTCGCCATTAACGGAGTACGGGAAGAACCTGCAGTCTCCCCTATCCTGGATGAACTGAAAGAAACCGGGGTAAAAGTGATTTATGCACGGGGCAATATCTCAGACAAACAGAACCGGGAAGATATTTTTCAAACCGTTATTTCCAAACTGGGTCCGCTGAACGTTCTGGTCAACAACGCAGGAATTGCACCACGCGAGCGGAAAGACATCCTGGAAGCTACCGAAGAGAGTTTCGATGAAGTCTGGGAGGTCAATATGAAAGGCCCCTATTTCCTCACCCAGCTCTTTGCCCGCCATATGGCTGAGGAAAAAAAGAAAGATCCGGGTTTTGACTGCTGCATTATCAATGTATCTTCTATTTCGGCAACGGTGGCTTCGGTTAACCGCGGGGAATACTGCATCTCCAAAGCAGGCATAGCCATGGCCACAAAGCTATGGGCAGCGAGGCTGGGAGAATTTGGAATCCCCGTATATGAAATTCAGCCGGGAATCATAAAAACCGACATGACCGCTGCGGTAACAGCCAAATATGACCGGTTGTTCGCCGAAGGACTGAGCATCCAGAAACGATGGGGATTGCCCGAAGATGTCGGAAAAGTGGCTGCCGCCATGGCAACCGGAATGCTCCCCTATTCCACCGGACAGGTGGTTGCTGTTGACGGGGGAATGACCATCCAGCGATTGTAATTCTAACCCGATTTTACCTGCAGAAAAAAAACATAAAGTCATAGCAAAAACAACAATGAACAGTTCAAAAAAATGAAAACGATATCCAAAAAACTCATTGTCATGCGTATCCGTTATCTTATCATCTTTGCATTAATCGCATTTCTCACAGGATGTAACCAGTCTGACACATTGAACATTGTCCGGAACAATGACACCGCCTATGAAATTGTTCTGCCCGAAAACCCCGATGAACATCTGAAAAAGGCAGGGAGTGAACTGCAAAGTTACCTGGAACAAATAACCTCAGTAACCCTTCCAATCGTCAGGACCGGCAATGAAACAACCGGGAAAAAGAAAATAATCCTCAGGAGCTTTCCCTGGGAAACTGACCATGCCATCCACATCAAAAATGAAGGAGATACCCTCGTCATCGGTGGGGGGAGTTCCCAAAGTACGCTTTATGCCGCTTATGAATTCCTGGAACAGTATGCCGGATGCAAATGGTACTCACCGGAAGTGGAAAAAATTCCTTCCATAGAAAATTTTTCGCTGAAAAAACCGGTAAAATATCACTACACCCCGGAAATAACCACCCGGACCGTCCATTCCCGGCTTTTTTACGAAAACCCTGACTTTGCGGATAAATTAAGGGTAACCCATGAAGCTTTTCCGGGGTACGTGCCCACAGCACGGGTTCACACCTTTCACCGGCTGCTGCCGGAAAGATTTTTTTATGAAGACCATCCCGAGTATTATGCATGGCGCAACGGGAAACGATTACCCACACAACTTTGCCTAACCAATGAAGAAGTTCTCGCCATTGTGAAAGACTCGGTTCGGACCTGGTTTGAGCGTAACCCGGATGAAAAAGTTATTTCGGTAAGCCAGGACGACAACACGCTCCATTGCCAATGCCAGCATTGCCAAAAGGTGGATGAAGCAGAGGGTTCACCGGCAGGTACCATGATCCGTTTTGTAAATGAAGTAGCAGAAGAATTTCCCGGGAAAACCATCTCAACCCTTGCCTACCAGTATACCCGCAAACCACCCCAAACCAACCCTGCAGATAATGTGTTGATAACCCTGTGTTCGATAGAATGTGACCGGAGCGGGCCCATCGAAGAAAAATGTACGGCCTTTGCCGATGACCTGAAGGGGTGGAAGAAACTGACCGACAACATCCGTATCTGGGATTACACCACGCAATTCACCAATTTCCTGGCCCCTTTCCCCAATATTCATACCCTGCAACCCAACATCCGATTCTTCAGGGACAACCATGCCAAATGGATCTTTGAGCAGCACAGCCATCACCCCAGTGAGCTTTTTGAACTGCGATCGTATTTCACCGCGAAGTTGCTTTGGAACCCCGATCTGGATGAAGATAAAGTGATGAATGAATTCATGAATGGATATTATGAAGAAGCAGGTCCGTTCGTTCAACGGTATGTAGACAAAATCCATGAAGCAATACAGGAAGACCCTGATTTCTTTCTTTTCCTGTACGGGGACCCGGCCCAGGCATTTAACTCATTTTTGAAGCCTTCATTGTTGCAACAATACAATCAATTTTTCAATCAGGCCGAAGAAGCGGTAAAAGACAAACCGCATGTTCTGCAAAGGGTAAAAAAAGCCAGGCTCAGCACCGATTATGCCATGCTTGAAATGGCCCGGAACGGAAGTTCAGAAGATTTTCAACTTCTGGAGAACGGAGCCATTTCAGAAAAAACCCAAATGCGCCTGCAACAGTTTAAAAATACCTGTAAAAAGGCCGGCATTACCCTCATGAATGAAATGGGCTATACGGTTGGCGAATATCTGGACCTTTACGAAAAAAACCTGGAACGGGCGCAAATGCTTAATTTAGCCCTCCATAAGGAGGTTACCCTCCTGACCCAACCCAAAAAATATGCGGATGAGGACCCGCAAACATTAACCGACGGAGCACTGGGAGGGGCCAATTTTTATGCAGACTGGCTGGGTTTTGAAA
>CAYTDH010000117.1:0-11332 GCA_964436325.1 uncultured Tangfeifania sp. | reverse complement strand
AAACCGATTCAGAGGTAAGCGTGTGACTCCGGCCGGAGTCATACCTTCTACCCCATATTAAATTTCTACAAACATTTGAATCCTCCGGATTCAGAAAAACCGCGTTATACAGAACCGGAATCAAAGATCATTTTAATCCATCGGCGTCGCATCAGCGGAAGGAGAAATCTCTCCAAATTTCAACAGATTTCTCCTTCCGCCTGTCCGCTCACCAGCGGATCGAAATGACACTAAAGTGCGGTTTAATAAATGCGGAACTTTAGAAAAGCAATTCCTGTTTATGCCATCGCTGCATTAACCTCTTTCAATAAAAACTTCTTGCTTTTTACCCCGACAAACCTTTTGTACTCGGCTCCATCGCGAAACATGATGAGTGTGGGAATATTTCTTACCTTATATTTACGGGCCAGTTGCTGGTGATGATCCACATTGACTTTCCCGACAATAATGTCGTCACGCTCATCGGCAATATCATTAAGCACAGGAGCAACCACTTTACATGGGGCACACCAGGGTGCCCAGAAATCAACAAGTGTAATTCCTCTGCGTACCGCAGGTTTAAAATTTTTATTCCCCAAAACTTTTATTCTTTTACTGTTCTCAACCGGCTTCGCATTCTTCATCCGGTAAAAATTGAAGGTTATGAGCCCAACAAGAATAATCACAAAGGCCAGAACTCCAATAATTATGGGTGACATATCCATTTCTCTTTTTATTCCACAACTTTTATTTCCGAACTCAACCCCATGGCCTGACGGTACGTTGCACTTACGCCACAATACCTTTCTTCAGACAAACTAACTGCCTTTTTGAGTTTCTCCATAGGAAGATCTTTCCCTTTAAATTCGTAAATGACATGCATTTTCGAAAAATGTTTGGGATGTTCTTCGGTTAAATCTCCTTCTACATAAACATTAAAATCGTCAGGCTCCACCCGCATTTTTTTCAAAATGGAAATCACGTCCATCCCGGTGCATCCGGCAAGGGCTGTCAGCATCAACGGTTTAGGGCGTGGTCCACGGTCTTCTCCTCCCACCTTTGCTGCTGCATCCAATACGATTTCATGTCCGTTCACTTCGGCTGAAAAAGCCATTTTTTCAAGCCATTTTACTTTTACCTTCTCTTTTGCCATAACGTTGTATTTATTCAGTTGTAAAAAACCGGGGTTTCACAATTAACATGACCCAGCCAAAATAGTTTGTACCCATTTCATGCAATTCAGACTGCCCGGCATCTTCATAGCCATAAACCATCTGATTTTTCAGGTCGGATACGCTTCCGAGAGACCATCCTGCTTTCACGACAATATCGGGATTTATGCGCCGGGTATACCCTATATCGAGGTAACTCCCCAAACTACCTTCCCAATAAACGGTATTTCCCTGTTCATCGGTTTCGGTCCCCACCGGTTTTCCGGTTTCCGGGTGGATAGACAAATGTGCCGGAACCGGTGTTGAAAGGAATGGTGAGTACCAGGTCAAATCAACCGCACTTTTCTTTCCGGGCTTAAAACCAAAACGAAGATAGGGATCGATATATCCACCGCCTTTGGTGCCTCCCCGGGGACTCTCCTGCATCGTAAAATGGTTCATGTAACCCCCGTAATGGACGAAGCGGGCTCCGTAAAGCAGATCAAAACTGTGCCGGGTTTCCAAATAACCGGCATCTGTATTGGTATAATCATGGCCTGAAATGATTTCAGCACCTCCGGCTATTTCCCATTTCTTTTGAGGTGCCCTGTAGCCAAGTTCACCGGTCAGCAGGTAGGCTGAAATATTTCTGAAATCACCACTGGCAAGCTCACGGGTATCTTTTCCGTGCTGGTAGTACCCTTCAAAATGACCAAAAACACCCGCTCCTGCCCCGGCTCCTTTATTATAGTCCAAAACCAAACCATGGGTGCCGGTTAGCAAAAGATCATCATTCCCGGGAAGGTCTCTGCCAGAAACCAAAAAAGCTGCCGAGAGCGCCAAACGGGGAGAAAAACTTTTCTTGAAAATCAGAAAGTTGAGGGTTTTAAGCTTTTCACCGGTCCAGCTTGCCGGATTCACTTCCCCAATCCGGTTTCCGTTATTGTTATACGATAGCCCCATGTCAATAAACCATCCTGTTCCGTGGTCATGCATGGTGTATAACAATCCATCATAACTATGCCCTGAGGTCCACCAATTCCGCCAGGCCAGCAATCGCATGTCATGGTAATTCCACTCCTGACGTCCGATGCGAAGACGCGATTTCTCCTTCATCTTCAGTTCCACCCACGCTTCATAAATACCCAGGGAGGCGGTATTGCCCATTATTCCGCTTGGGTTGAAAACATCATCTCCCCCCCATACACGGGCATCCTGCAAGGTAAAACGCGTACGGTACGTAGAGGTGTTATAATTCATGATAATTCGTGACCGCTGATCCACCGAAAGGACCGCCTCGGAACCGGCCTTTACAGGCACCTTGTACCCGTGGTTCAGAATGGACCGCGTGCGGAACTCCCCATCAAAATTCAGTTGTGCCTGCGCATAAAAATTACTTAATAAAAAAATAAAACCAAAAAGAACGCTTTTGAAATTCATAAAATGGGTTATTGTTTTAATATCGATTGCAGAATTTCTTCATTTTCGGCAGCTGCTTCCGACATGACCTCTGCAACAATTCCCCCCATTGTGCCTGCCATTAAACCTGAATTCATGCGTGAAATATACACTTTTCCGTCGCTTTTCTCATAAATAGCGACCCTGCATGGCATCATGGAAGAAACAATCCGCTCCTGATCTTTTTCGAGGATTTTGGCCGCATGCTCCGGATGGCACAATTCAAAAACCTTTACTGATTGCACATCCTTTCCGAAATTATCCATCGTCTTCTGCAGATCATGGACATGCGGAAGTTTCCATCCGTGCTCCTCCACAGCCGACTCGAAACGGGCAACAGAGGTCTCAAAATCATATTTACTCTCACTCTCATGAATCATCATTCCCGGAGCCATTTTATAGATGACTCCAACACTTACTAAAGCTCCAATTAAAAAAGTAACAATTCCAATAATAACTGATTTTTTCATCTTATTCTATTTTAAAATTAATATTTTTTTCTTATTCGGCAAGGTATTTGGCTGCATTGAGGGCAGCGATAGTCCCTTCAGCCACAGCAGTGGTAACCTGCCGGTATTTTTTCGCAATGCAATCTCCGGCGGCAAAAACTCCGTTTATGTTCGTATTCATATCTGAGTCCACCACAATTTCATTGCGTTCATTCAGTTTTACCACATCGGTAAGGCTTTCGGTATTGGGCTGATATCCCACAAAAATGAAGGTGCCATCGGTATTGAGCTCACTGATTTTCCCTGTTGGCAGGTGTTCAATTTCCACCTTTTCCAGTTTACCGTTTCCGTAAAAACCCCGCAATTCAGACTCCATAACGAATTTAATTTTGGGATTCTTTTGCGCTTCTTCTACTGCATGTTTAAAAGCCTGAAAATGGTCGAACTGATGCACAACGGTCACTTTCGTTGCAAACTGGGTCAAAGCCACCGATTCTTCGAGCGCAGAGTTTCCTCCACCCACAACAACCACCTCTTTGCCGGTAAAGAAATCACCATCGCAGGTGGCACAATAGGAAATGCCACTTCCTTTAAAACGGTCTTCACCAGGAATGTTCAGCGATCGAGGCCTCCCTCCCGGTGTAAGAATTACCGACCGGGAATGAAAGGACCGGCCATCTTCCAGTTCCACTGTTTTGGTGTCACCTTCAAAATGATACGCTTTAATTTTGATATTTGATTTGATTTTGCAACCAAAGCTTTTGGCCTGCTGTTTCATGGTATTCGCCAGCAAATAACCTTTGGTGGTCGGCACTCCAGGGTAATTGGCCACTTCTTCGGTTAATACCATTTGTCCACCAACGGCACCTTCATTCAATATAACCGTTGAAAGTTTGGCCCGGGACGAATAAATTCCCGCCGTTAACCCGGCTGCCCCGGCACCGATAATCATGACATCATATACTTCTTTCATTCAATTCCGTATTTTAAAAGCAGCAGGGGCAGTATCAAAAATACCTAACGGGTAATAGTTGCTTTCAATTTGAAAATAACTTTATGGATAAAATTCTTTTGATATGCCTCCTGCCAGATTAAATTCAGGCAACCTCCACCAATTTCTCGTCCAAAACAGCGGTAATCTGCTGCATATTCTGGATGCTGCTGGTTGCATGGGCTACTTTTCCGTTCTTATAATACATAGTAAAAGGCAATCCCATAAACCCCTGGCATTCCGGTGCATTCCGGATAATACCCGCTTCCGGATTATCAAAAGCCATCACAGCAAACTTCACATCCGTACGTTCCTCTTCCAGCTCTTCCATTACATCATAGACCGGTATACACATCGGTCCCATCCGGCCACAGCAAACCATGACATTTTCGTTTTCTGAAATCATCTTTTCCAATTCTGCAGCGGTCTCAATTTCGTGGAGATTTGTTTGTAACATCTTCATAATTCAAATTTTTTAATGATTAAATTTTTAAATAGTTTCCATTCAAAATGCATTGTTTGTTATCTCATGAATTATTTTCTCGTCCGATTCAAGCTTTCCTTCCATCCAGGCATTCACCAGTTTTTGGGGTGATTCCCTCGGGACTCCAATAAAGAGGTTTACCTTTCGCGAAGCAAACAACGAAATAATCCCCGGACTTACTTTAAATGAGACAATATCAGTGATACCTTGTTGTTCAAGCCAATCTGGTAACTCCGGAAGGGTCTTTCCCCGGGGGAAAACAGCTTCCGACTGTTTGATGCTTTTTCCCTCGATTTCGAATATCTCATAATGATGGCATTTCCCGAAATATTCGCTCAGACGTTCATTTGTTACCGGTATGGCTATTCGTTTCATCTTAATTCATCTCAATTAAATTTCCTGGTACAAAAGTAACAGGTGTCCATCATCCCCGGAAGAAAATCGCTATGGGATAAGAAAGCCGGGGAATTGAAATATTTCAGTTTTTTTCCTGTCACCAGCCTGTTTTATTTGTTTTTCCTATTTTTGCATTGTTGCGAACATAAACAACATGAACCATACATCTGACAATAACGGGGCTTTGGAAGATTCCGGAGATTGGCTCAATCAACTGCCCGATGCAGTGAATGAACTGGCCAGAAATAAAACCCGGATAACTTACCTGAAAGGGGAAACGCTTTTCAAACAAGGGGCGTTTGCTCCCTACATCATTTTTGTTGTTCGCGGCCTGGTAAAGGTTTACCTCCAAACCGGTTTCGACAAACAAATGAACATCAGTCTGGCCAAAACAGGCGACTTTCTGGCTTTCTCATCCATTTTTGGGGAAATTATTCATACCTATTCGGCTCAGGCACTTAAAGATTCGGAAATATGCATGATTGAGAAGGAAAGCCTCAAAGAAGTGTTGCTGAAAAATCCCCGCTTTGCATTGGAGGTAACGTCAAAAAATTACCGGAATGAGGCGCATTTGCTTGAACTCATCAAAAATATCTCTTACAAACAGATGCGGGGGAAACTGGCCTCCGGATTACTCTATTTATCGCAGGAAGAGTTTTTAAAAGAAAATATCTTTGAATACCTTACACGACAGGACATCGCTGATTTTGCATCCATTTCCACCGAAAGTGCCATCAAGTTTTTAAAAGAATTTGAAAAAGAAAAATTGATAGCATTGAAGGGACGAAGCATAGCTATTACCGACCGCTCAAAACTTGGTCAAGTAAGCAAAACGAATTAAATTCGAATATGCGCTTCAACGAATCCATCAAAGAAAAACTGCTGACGGAAACTTCGTTCAACACCAGCCGGTCGGGGGGACCCGGCGGTCAAAATGTGAATAAGGTAAACACCCGTGTGGAACTCCGTTTTTCCGTTACCGAATCCCAGGTATTAACCCCCTGGCAGAAGCAACGGGTCCTCGCCAAACTGAAAAACAGAATAACTTCGGGTGGAGAACTCCTGATTTCTGCCCAATCGGAACGCTCGCAATGGAAAAACCGGCAAACAGCAAGTCAAAAATTTTTTGAATTGCTGGAGAAGGCCCTCACTCCTGCAAAAAAGCGGGTCAAAACAAAACCTACAGCATCATCGCGGTTCAAAAGACTGGAAAAGAAAAAACAACATGCCCAAAAAAAACAGTTGCGCAAACCTCCCAACCATGACACATAACTCATTCATTTAATGAAAACTATTCGAATTTACGAATCGAAACACCTTCAATTTTTCCTGAAATGAAAGTGCAAACCGGGGTAAATTTGTTTTCTTTGTGCCGGGAAAATTGAAACCATGATAGAATTGATGCGAAAAAGCCGGGATGGAATTATTCGGACAGTAGATTTCTTCTATTTTCCTTTCCTCAGGTTTATTCCTCCGGAAGTCTTCCGTTATGGAGCCACAGGCGGGGCCAACACGGCCGTTGATATCTTCCTCTATTTCATCGTATACCGGGTTATTCTTCGCAAACAAATTGTTGAGTTGGGTTTTGTTGCCATTAGTCCACATATTGCAGCTTTTTTAATCGTATTCCCCATCACCTTTACCAGCGGCTTCCTGCTCGCCAAATATGTCACCTTTACTGCTTCTGAACTCAGGGGCCGTGTTCAGTTGTTTCGCTACGGCCTGACGGTTGCGGGAGCCATACTCCTCAATTATATATTTCTGAAATTTTTTGTGGAAGTTGCAGGATTCTATGCCACCCTTTCGAAATTCCTTACCACCATTGTAGTTGTGGCCTTCAGTTATTTGTCGCAGCGTTTTTTCTCTTTTAAGACAGCCAAGATATTTGCTCCCTCAAAAACCGATGCCCCTTAATTTTTATGTGATACAAATTGAACTTTTCTTATCTGATTTGTTTCATCATTAAGAAAACAAAAAGGATTATCTTTAACGCAATAATTAAAAATGCAACAAACCAGGAACAGATATTATCCAACCATTTTACAGGCCATTCACCTGTTAATCCTGTATTTGTTCATTCAAACCGTCGTTGATTTTCCCCTGGCCATGATTGACTACTATCATGGCACCGATTATTTATACCATCCCATCAAAAAAATTGTTCTGGGGGTAGGCTCCACCCTTTTTATTTTAGTGTATGGATTAAAAAAATCGAAAGCCCCCCTGAAAGAAGTATTTCCGGCAAAATTTTTCAACCCCCTGATTTTGCTCCTGCTTATTCCTTTTTTCTGGGCGGTCCATAACTTGCTCGAAGTGGTAAACGTGGCCATTGACAAAGTCCTTCCGGCACCACCGTGGTTCTGGGAATTATTTAACAACATTTTTGAAAGTGATTTTGGGTGGTGGGGAGCATTTATGAAAGTAGCCGTGGTGGCGCCTGTAGTGGAAGAACTGATTTTCAGGGGACTGATTTTGCAAGGATTCCGCAAAAATTACCGTCCATTCACGGCTGTCGTCATGTCGGCTTTGCTTTTCTCCCTGTTCCACTTAAACCCCTGGCAAATGCCGGCCACATTTGTTCTCGGATTGGTTCTCGGATGGCTCATGCTCCGCACCAACAGTATTATCCTGGCCATTTTAGGTCATTCTGTCAATAATTTGTTGGTTCTGTTCACGGTTACTTACTGGCAGGAAATCAATACCTATGCCATTTTTCTGATGGAGAAAAAAGAATCACTGATCCTGAGCAGCATGATTGCCGCATTTTCCTTTGTCCTGATTGTTCTGTTGCTGAGTTTTCCCAAATTAAACCGGAAAGTTGAATAACCGGGCAATTCAAAAACCTGCTAAACAATTTACCCCCAAAACCGCCACCATCAGTAAGATCTACGTCACAATTTTTCGAATATGAACGCAAAATATTGCGTCCCTACGGCATTTTCATCATCAAAACAAATTCCACAATTCATCAATTTCACAATTTGTCAATTTATCAATTTTCCCATTCCCATTTCTCTTGAAATTCGCAGCCAATTAACCATTTGCCTTCAGGCAAATCCATCATATAAAAAATCATATCCCTCAACCTCCAAACCTCTTTCTCAAATCATACCTTTCATAATAATCTGCGTCTCAATTCATCAATTCCACAATTCTACAATTTCACAATTTATCAATTCCACAATATCTCAATTTATCAATTTATCAATTTATCAATCTCACAATCTCACTACTCACAATCTCACAGTCTTAATACTCACAATCTCAAAACAACTATAAAATCTATCTTTCCAAAAGCCAGCGACTTAGAAAAATTACCCAAAAATTTCCATTTCATTTGAACTTATTCTCATCATATGCGTTTATCTTTTACGAAAATCAATTTTTAAACTGTAAGATTAAATAATTATGGAAGAAGAAAAAGTTACTCAAATGCCAAGGATTGGCGACATGGCTCCCGATTTTAAAGCAAACACCACCTGGGGGCCTATTCAGTTTTCAGAATACAACAAAGATAGCTGGGTTGTTCTTTTTTCGCATCCTGCCGACTTCACACCTGTCTGCACCACAGAGATGAGTGGATTTGCTCTCCGCAATGACGAGTTCAAAGAGCTGAACACCAAACTGATGGGATTAAGTATCGACAGTATTCACTCCCACATGGCATGGGTGAACAATGTAAAAAAGAATACAGGTGTACTGTTCAATTTCCCGATCATCGAAGACCTCTCCATGAAAGTTTCCAAGCTTTATGGAATGTTGCAGCCCAATGAGCATGAAACAGCAGCAGTACGTGCGGTTTTCTTTATCGATCCCAAAGGAAAAATCCGGTTGATCATGTATTATCCGCTGAATGTAGGCAGGAACATGGATGAAATCCTCAGGGTATTGAAAGCACTCCAGACTTCCGACAAGCATGGCGTTGCTATGCCGCTTGACTGGCAGCCCGGCGATAAAGTGATTGTTCCTCCGCCAAAAACAATGGATGAAATGGAAGAGCGCGAAAAAAGCAGCTACGAAATGGTTGACTTTTACCTCGCCAAAAAAGATTTGTAAAAGAATTGTGCTGTTTTACAGAACAGGCTGCCTCTTTGGCAGTCTGTTTTTTTAAAAGAACCATTTTCAGGTTATTCAGAAAGAACAACAAGGGCCACCCACTGTCCGTTGCCAGGTGGCTTTAATGATATTTTTCTATTCCCCTTTACAGTTTCCTCCTCCAACCACTGATTCTCCGAAATACGAAGCCATTTAACATTTATCTCCCGCATAGCGGAACCATTGAAGTAAACCTCACCACCATTTGTAAAATACACAGCAAATTGATTTTTCCTGCCGGCTAAACAGTAAGCTTCATTTGGCTCCCTGTCTGAAAGCAAGTCGTTTGTAGGATTACTTTTGAACACCTGAAACTCCTGGGTAAACATCCACATACTTTTTATGTGGGTCTGTGCCAGTTTACTTAAACCGATTCCAAAGTAGTGTTCAGAAGGGCCTTCACGATGAAAACGGACAGAAGCACAGCCTGCAAAAATATTCCTCCAGAACCTTTGTGTGCCTTCCTCAACACTGGTAGTCCACCTTTGAATCGTTCCCCCATATATTTTAACATTGTTCAGGGGTTTGGGATTGTCCTTCACCTTCTCCCTGACAGATAACACCATGTTATAATGCTGTTGACCGTTGTTCGCATTATTCTGGGAAATTTCGAAATAATCATAGTGCTCCCGGTCGTATAACAACTTCTCTTGTTCGTCCGACCCAAAATCTGAATTCCGTCGCATATCGGTCAAAAAGACTTTTTTCCCGGCTTCTTCTGCTATGAGGCGAATAAAACGGGCCCAGTATTCTCCCCACTCAGCCGGTTCTCCAATTTCATTGTTCATGCAATACAAAACGTTGGGGTAATCCAGTGAAATGGAAAAAATTTTCCTGACAAATTTTTCCTGATATTTTCGAACTGCCGGAATATCTTTTAACTCCGGAACTGTATGAAAGAAAACATGATCTGTAGCACTACGTTTTGAATAGTAATCAATTTCAGTTGCCAGTCCAGTCTCTTCTGTACTGTAATTTATATTAAGTGCTGGATTAAACGGACAGCTTTCCCATCCTACATTTTGGGGTCCATAGCCCAATGGGGCTTCTGTTTTAAAATAATCCCATGGATCCCAAATTTCTACTTGTACTATAATATCGCGCTCCACACATAAATCGAGCAAATCTTTAAAACGACTCCAATAAACCTCATCCCATTGTTCCAGATCGTAAAGTCCGTTTTCAAGTTTTTTAAAAGCCCAGGGGTTCCCAGGGTTGCGGCTGCTCATGGTATTACGGATGTAGTTTCCCCCGCAGGATTTCAATAAATCTAGATGGCCTTCCAAATTGTCGGGATGATTAAACAAGTTATCTTCTTTAGACCCGCCTGCAAGTACAAGAGGTTTTCCTTTATAGGTCCAGTAAAAAGGGTTTTCTTCATAAATACAAATATGATCCTGATTACCCCCGGGGCTTGATTCACTGCATGAAAAATGAACTGCGGAGAAAAAGAAGAGAGATACAATAATAAAAAATGGATGAGGTTTCATGGTTTTAAAATTTCAGGTTATAGCACAATAAAGATAAAAAATTGTTTATATTTATGGTAACAAAAACTTAAAGTTCAGAAAATTATGACGGATTCCTTCCATATCAACCGCAGAAAGTTTCTATCAGCAAGTGCAGCCCTAAGCTTGGGAATTCCTTTTTTGGGAAAAGTAAAAGCAACAAATGATCCGGCTCCGGACCTGCAACCGGATATTCAGCCGGAGTGGCGCAACAAACAGGCAGGCATGGCCTATCGCCAACTGGGAGATACCGGTCTGATGATCTCTGAGGTGGTCAATGGCGGAGACCCCGTCAGGCTAAATAACCTGCGGGCCACCGAAATAGCCATGGAACGTGGATTGAACTACCTGGATATGGCTCCTGCTTACGGTCGTGGCGAATGTGAAGAAAGTTACGGCAAGATCATCGACAACAGTGCCAAGCGCGAAAAGGTGTTCATGACGACCAAAGTCAGCGGATATACCAGCGTGAGAAATAACCTTTACCGGGAAATTTATGACACCCTGCCAGGGAGCAAACAGGAATATTATCAGCAAAAAGCCAGGGAAATGCGGGCTGCCCGCAATGTGGATAAGCCCGGTTATTTTATTACCTATTGGCCAGGTCAACCGCGCTCCTTTGAAGGAACCTACCTGAGCAATGCCATGGCTGCCGATTATGCCCATAAAGTGGAAGGAAGTCCGAAGTTTAAAGAATTCATTCTGAAATCGGTGGAAGAAAGTCTGAAACGTGTGGGAACCGACTATTTTGATATCCTGATGTGTCCTCACGGGGCCGGATCATACGAAGAAATCCAAATAGATGAGACGTTTACAACATT
>CAYTDH010000116.1:0-11361 GCA_964436325.1 uncultured Tangfeifania sp. | reverse complement strand
TCTGTCATTCCCTCATTATGCCCAAAATTTATTTTTGGGTGCAATCTCGAAATGATACAAAAAATCAGAGTTGAAACGCTCAGGAATCAGTTACCAGTTTACTGGGGAAGTAAACGGTCTTTTGGTTTTTATTCCGGAAGATTGGTTTTGATTTCCCAAATCCAGGTTATTTCCGCTTCACCCGTACTGAAGGTATGGGTTCTTTTTTGGCGGGGTGTCTGAATAAATTCTTCTTCAAATTCTTCATCCATTGAAATAAATCCCATGTTCCGGTCCTGAATGTTAGTCATTAATGTTGCCACAGCATCAAATCCTTTATCAATGGCATACCAATGCAGTCGGGAAAGCTTGATAAGTTTGAATTCATCCACATCCAAATCTTTTTTGAATGCCTCCATTTTCTCTCCTATTGTGCGGGTATTTTTGCGCGATTGCATCATCATCATCCGAAGGTCAATGTAATTGTTTTGAGGCCAGTCGATTTGCAGGAGCCGCAACCCGTCCGTCCCTTTTCCCGCAGGTTTAAACGAGAAAAAGTTATTGGCACTGGGTTTTAGTCTGATATAGGCCCCTCCCGGCACAAATTTGAGGATTGTTTTTTCGGGGTCGGAAGGGTGGGGTGTATAAACGACAAAGTAAATTCTCCATCGTTCGCGGTTTTTTAATATCCGGAACGATTCCAGTTCGAGGCGGATTTGTTTCATCATGAAATGGTTTTTTTGTAATCCTTACCGGTCTGCTTTTTCCGGAATCACGAACTAAATTACAACGGGAGCGTGCAAAAAAAAAGCACAGAACTCATTTTTTTCAAAATCCGGTGCTTTTTTGTGGGGATTGGGATGTAACCAGGGGGTCAGAAAAGAAGATTCACTCTTTTTTAAAGACATAAATAAGGGAACTGCATTTCCGGGTTTGGATAAAACTGGAGAGCCAGGAGATCTTTCCATGGAAAAACCCTTTTAAGAGGGGGAAGCTCGATTTTTTATACTTCTCACTGAGGAGCGAAACATAAAAAGCATCAAAAGGCATTGGTTTCGTAACGACGAGTTTAAACCCAAATTTCCGGCCCAGTTTTTTCATTTGGTCAGGTCCGAAATGCCAAAGGTGGCGGGGAACATCCCAGGCAGCCCAATATTCTTTGTAATGCCGGGCATCGGTTGATTCCGGGTTCGGCACAGCAATGATCAGATGTCCCTCCGGTTTCAGCACTTCATGTATGGCTTGCATATTATCATCAAGGTGATGAATGTGCTCCAATACATGCCATAGGGTAATGGCATCGGCACTTTCTTTCTTCATTTGAAAAAGTCCTTCCGGCTCATGAAGATGAAGACCGAAAGCAGACTTTGCAAATTTTCGTGCTTCTTTACTTTTTTCTGTGCCGTCTATCTGCCATCCGTGGCGCTTCATTTCATCGAGGAAAAAGCCGGTTCCTGCACCCACATCAATGATGTGCCCCGGGTTTTTTCCGGCTGTTTTTTCAATCAACCGCCTTTTTTGTCCCAGCATGAATTTCCGGACAGTGTGGTAGATTTTATTGACCAGTCCTTTGGTGGTATTGGAATGGGAGACGTACTCTTCAGACTGGTAATATCTCCCGATGTTTTCTTCGTCTTCGGCATTTTCGGTTATTCTCAGCCCGCAGGAGGCACATTTTTTTACGGGAAATGTTTCTTGCGAAACGAAATGATCGGTGCACTGGAATGCTTCCGAAAAATGGGTGCCGTCGCAAACCGGGCATTGCTGAACGTTGAATGTTGCCATTTTTTGGAAGATTCTAAATGATCAGCATGGCATCGCCGTAGGTTCCAAAGCGATAATCTTCTTTGATGGCTGTATTGTAGGCCTCCATTACGAAATCATAACCACCAAATGCTGCTACCATCATCAGAAGGGTAGAGTAGGGCAGATGAAAATTGGTGACCATGCTGTTGGCCACACTGAATTCATAAGGAGGGAAGATAAATTTGTTGGTCCATCCCTCAAAAGGTTTCAAATACCCCTGAGTTGAAACTGAGCTTTCAAGGGTTCGCATCACAGTTGTTCCAACGGCACAAACATTTTTGCGCAGGTCTTTGGCATGGTTAACGGTTTCGCAGGCGCTTTCTTTGATCCAGATTTGTTCCGAATCCATTTTATGCTTGGTCAGATCTTCCACATCCACACCACGAAAGTTTCCTAGTCCAACATGAAGGGTGATAAAAGCAAATTCAGCGCCTTTTATTTCCAGCCGTTTCAGCAATTCGCGACTGAAATGCAGGCCAGCAGTAGGTGCAGCGACTGCTCCTTCGTGTTTGGCAAAAATGGTCTGGTACCTTTCTTTGTCCTCAGGGACCACAGGCCGGTTGATAAATTTGGGAAGCGGCGTTTCGCCAAGGTTGTATAATGTTTGTTTAAACTCATCGTAGGGGCCGTCGAAAAGAAAGCGGAGGGTCCTTCCCCGTGAAGTTGTATTGTCAATGACTTCTGCAACCAGCGAATTGTCTTCACCGAAATAGAGTTTATTCCCGATTCGTATTTTCCGGGCCGGGTCAACCAATACATCCCAGAGCCGCATCTCGCGGTTTAATTCGCGTAGCAGAAAGACTTCTATTTCAGCACCGGTTTTTTCCTTATTCCCATACAACCGGGCGGGAAAAACTTTTGTATCGTTGAAAACAAATACATCTTTATCGTCGAAATAGTCGAGAATGTCTTTGAATGTTTTGTGTTCAATGGTGCGGTTTGCCCTGTTTAATACCATTAATCTCGATTCATCCCTGTTGTAGGCCGGATGCAATGCAATTTTTTTCTCATCTAAATCGTACTTGAATTTTGATAACTTCATGGGCAATTATTTTTCTTTGATTTTCAACATTTCAACTATTCGGTAATAGGGGACACACCGCATTGGGACCCCCATTTTACGTCAGGTTTTTTTATTTAGTTACAAATGAGTTTATGTTTTTCAAAAAGAAATCGATGGTCAATGCGTTGTTTACATCGAAATCACCAATTTTTGTTCTTCTGAGGTCAGTCAGGTATGCCCCGCATCCCAGTACTTTTCCAATATCGCGGGCCAGGGCACGTATATAAGTTCCTTTACTGCAAACCACCCTGATGGTGAGGTAGGGCAGTTCAAGAGCTTCTTTTTTAATATCACTAATAACAATTTTCCGGGGTTGAAGTTTTAACTCCTCGCCGTTTCTGGCATAATCAAAAGCACGTTTACCTTTAACTTTGATGGCTGAAAAGACAGGAGGAACCTGCTCTGTTTCCCCGAGAAACTGTCTGAGTGCTTGGTCTATCGCTTCAGGGGTGATATGCGAATAATCATTTGCACTGTCTTCGGGAGTTTCCCGGTCATAAGAAGGGGTTGTTGCTCCCAGTTTGAGGGTAGCAAGGTATTCCTTTTCTTTTTTCTGGAATGATTCAATCCTTTTGGTAGCTTTTCCGGTGCATAAAATCATCAGACCGGTGGCCAGAGGGTCGAGGGTGCCGGCATGACCCACCTTCAGCTTTTTTATTTCCAATTCCCGGCAAAGCTTGTTCCGCACCCGCTGTACCAGATCAAACGATGTCCATTCGCGGGCTTTGTCAAATAACAAAACTTCCCCTCCTAAAAAGTCGTACGCCTTTTTAAGGTCTGTCATGCACAAAATACTAATTAACAGTGTTTTATGAAAAATTTCGAAAAAAATCAGGCTGCAAAGATAGCAATAATCCCGATAATTACGCAGTAAATGGCGAAATAAATCAGCTTTCCTCGCTTTACAATTTGAATCATCCAGGAACAGGCCAGTAAGCCGGAAATGAAGGCGCCTGTAAAGCCAATGAGCAAAGGAATGGCCCCAATTCCTGTTTCTGAGGAGAAATCACCGCCGGCCAGGTCGAGGATAGCAGCCCCCATAATAGGAACAAGCACCATCAGAAATGAAAACCGGGCAACTTCTTCTTTTTTCGTTCCAAGAAGCAAACCCGTGGCAATGGTAGCTCCGCTTCTGGATATTCCGGGCATGACAGCCATAGCCTGGGCAATGCCAATGATGAGGGATTTGCCATAAGTAATGTTCATTTTTCCTTTGGGGGCAAAATGGGCAAATGTGAGCAAGCTTGCTGTTATCAGTAGCATCGTTCCAACCAACAGCAAGTTTCCGGTGAAAAGTTGTTCAATGAAATCGTAAAAAAACAGCCCAAGGATAAGTACAGGAACAGAAGAAAGGAGGAGCAGGGAAATGTAACGGGTGGATTCATTCCATTGAAAAGCCAACAAATCGGAAAGGAGTTTCCACACATCTTTCCGGAAAACCACAATGGTGCTTAAAACGGTGGCCAGGTGAACGGTGACTGCAAAAAGCAGATTGTTGGTTGTTTCAATGCCCATTACTGCGTGGCCGATTTCAAGGTGACCACTGGAACTCACGGGCAAAAATTCGGTTAGGCCCTGAAGCAGACCGAGTAAGAGTGCCTGAATTTCATTCATTATTGGAGAATATTATTCGTTGTCTTTGGGTTTTTTGAGGATGGCGTAGATTTCAAAAAGAAAACCAAACAACAACACCATGGGGGCCAGGGTAATGCGCCTGAAACTGAAAATCTCGGGATTGAATACTTCCGGGTCATCACTACCACCCCCTATCATTAAGATAAAACCGATAATGATAATTCCAAATCCTATGGCCATCAGCCGGTAATTGTTTTTGCCCAGGGCAAATCCGGTTTCGCTGGCTGTGTTCTCTTTTTTTGCACCTTTTTTCTTCATGACGGGGTAAAGATAATTAATAAAACAATTCATCAAATTTCATTTTCAAAAATTTGTTCACGGCCATGTAAGTTGAGAAATAGGAAATGGCCATACCAAGGGCAATAACAAGGATAAAAACACTGCCCAGCAATTTGAAGTCTTCGGTATTGACCAGGCCACTTAGTTCGTTTTTAAAGGAAAAAACGGCCCCGAACAGCAGCGTATTGGCCACCAGGGCTCCTCCAATTCCCAGCGACAAACCCCTTCTGAGAAAGGGCTTTCGTACAAAAGACCGGGTAGCACCTACCAACTGCATGGTGTTGATGGTGAACCGCTGGGAATAAATGGAAATACGGATGGTGTTGTTAATGAGGGAGATGAAAATAAAAGTCATTAATGCGCTAATAACCAAAATAATCATGCTGATTTTCCGGATATTTTCATTGATGACGGTCAGCAGGTTTTTGTTGTAATAGACTTCTTCTACCTCCGGATATTCACGGAATTTATTCTCAATAAACTGAAGGCTGTCTGCCTGGGTATAGGGTGCATGCAGTTTTACATCAATGGAAGCAAATAGTGGGTTGTAGCCCAGAAAGCCCATAAAATCTTCTCCGAGTTCGCGGGTAAGCTCCCGGGCGGCAGTTTCCTTGTCCACAAAGCGCGTGGTTTTGACAAATGCTGTGGTGGTCAGCATTTTTTCAAGACGTATAATATCCACCTCTTTAAGGTCATCGTGCAACACAAGGGTAAATCCAATTTTTTCACGTACATAATTGGATAACCGGCCTGCATTAACGAGGATAAGCAGAAGCATTCCAAGCATGAGCAAAACCATGGAGATACTCACCATGGAGGTAATCCAGGAACGCAGGACACGTTTCTTTAGCCTTTTGGGTTTTGGTGCTTTCATAAAAGGTTACTTTGGATATAACGCATGGTGTAAATTTATGAAAATTAAATGCGCAGGACTACACTGTTTTGTTTTTTTGACTTGCATTGGTTTTATCGCTCCTTTTGGCGGCCGGATATTTGGTTTTTCGTGTTTTGGGGTTTTTGTTTCACTCTTCCAAATATTTTTTAAAAAGCAGAGTGGCCATCACGGCAATGGTTTTAACACGAACCTCCCAGAAGATAGCTGCATAAGCCCCTATACCGATGATGGCAAAAGCCGGTTTAAACATCAATGCAAAATAAGTTCCCAGTCCGCCAATCATTCTGGTTAAGGGCCCCAGGCTCCGGTCAAAGAAATAATAAGCACCGCCTGCCCGTGGCAGGGCAGTACCATCTTCGGCAATGCTGAACATTGCGGGCAAAATCAACAATCCTGAAACCAGGTAAGCCAAAAAGACTGATGGGCCTGTATATTGCGAGGCTAAACCCGGAAGCAGGAAAAAGCCCGAACTGAACATGGCCCCCGTACTGATCGTAAATACATCGAAAAGTCCTAATTCTTTGTGCAATCTGTTTTTATTTTGATATAGACTAATTGACGTTTATTTAATGCCTTGCAGCTTCTTCGAGACCGGAGATTTCAGCCAGTCCTTTGAGCCGGCCAATCAGAGGGTAACCCGGATTGGCATCCAATCCGAAATCACCCATGATTTTTATTCCATGGTCAGGGCGCATGGGAATGCGGTAATCGTCGCGGCCTGCAGATTTTCGTCGTTTCATTTCGTTTAGCAGGGCTTTGACCAGCAAAAACATGTTAACTCTCCCCTGAATATGTCCCGATTCAAAAAAACTTCCATCTTCCAAAACCTGTGTATTGCGCAAATGGGCAAAGTGAATGCGGTTTCCGAATTTTTCAACCATTTCAATCAGGTTGTTGTCTTTTCTGGCCGAGAAAGAACCTGCGCAAAAGGCAATGCCATTGTGGAGTGAGGGCGCTGTTTGCTGCAACCATTCCATGTCGGCGGTGGTACTGAATATCCGGGGCAGGCCGAGCACCGGAAAGGGGGGGTCATCAGGATGAATGGCCATCTGGATTCCGTTTCTTTCAGCAACGGGGATAATTTCTTTTAGAAAAAGGGCCAGGTTGCTTTGCAATTTTTCACTTCCGATATCGCGGTAACGGCTTAAGTGGTCCAAAAATGCTTTTTTGTAGTCGTCGATGGAGGGATCCACAACCCCGTCAATAAATCCTTGGGTTATCACGATGATGTTATAGGCCAGCTCTTCCGTTTCTGAAGGGGTCATGCCTGAGAATATGTTTTGGGCTTTTTGAAGGATTTCCTCCGGATAATCTCTTTCAGCGCCAGGGCGTTTTAAAATATGCACATCGAAAGCGGCAAAGGTGGGGTAATCAAAGAGCATGGATTCACCTCCTGAGGGGAGCTGATAATGCAGGTGGGTCCGCACCCAGTCGATAACCGGCATAAAATTGTATACGACGGTTTTTATCCCGCATTGAGCCAGGTTTTCCAGTGAGCGTTTGTAATTCTCAATGTGTTGCTCCCGCAGGGAAGCTCCGGTTTTTATGGCTTCGCTAACGGGCAGACTTTCCACGACAGACCATCCAAGTTTCTCCTTTTGGAGGACGGTTCTCACCCGCTGAATCTCCCGGGTTGACCATATTTCACCATTGGGGATGTGATGCAGGGCAGTAACCACCTCTTCTACTCCCATTTGCCTGAGCCACGGGAGCTTTACCGCATCTTGCGGTCCAAACCAGCGCCAGCTTTTGATGAATTCCATAGGTTAAATTCCGCTGAATGAACTAAATCCGCCATCCACAGGGATGATGCTTCCCGTAACAAAACTGGCTGCGTCTGAACACAGATAATGAACCGTCCCATTCAGTTCTGATATTTCGCCAAACCGTCCCATCGGCGTTTTACTGAGCACTTTTTCGCTCCGTTCGGTATAGGAACCATCCGGGTTAACCAGAACCTTCTTATTTTGAGTACTGATGAAAAAACCGGGAGCGATGGCATTGACCCTGATTTTTTCGCTGAACTTCAGGGCCATCTCCATAGCCAGCCATTTGGTGAAGATTTCAACTCCCGACTTGGCAATGGAATAGCCTGGCACCCGCGATATGGAAGCATAGGTCGCCATGCTTGAGATGTTGATAATGGAGCCGTATTTGTTTTTGGCCATGGCTTCGCCAAAAACAATACAGGGATAAACCGTGCCGTTGAGGTTCAGGTTGGTCACTTTGTTGTAGTCTCGGATATTCATATCAAAAACGGTCTGCCCTTCTGAAAGCGTTGCTCCTGGGAGGTTTCCCCCGGCAGTGTTCACCAGAAAATCAATGCGCCCCCACTTATCCAGAATGGCATCGCGGGCCTCTTTGAGCTGGCCGATGTCCAAAACATTGACTACGAGTCCAATGCCCTCTCCACCAATGGCCCTGATTTTTCCGAGCCGAGTATCTACATTTTCCTGAGTGCGCCCTACAACCGCTACTTTAACTCCGTTGGAGGCCAGGTACTTGGAAATGCTTCCTCCCAGGGTGCCAGACCCTCCGGTAACCACGGCAATTTTTCCTTTTAGATTGAATAATTCGTTCATCTTCTAAGAATTAGTACTGAACAATAATACGCACAATCGACCGATTTGTTTAGTATTTTTTTTGCAAACAGTGGTACTTTTTTTGCCGCTTTGTGTGAAATGTGGAGTATTCTGAAATTGTTTTGACTTCCAACTTTTATTCCGGAAATACAAAAAAAAAGCTACCCGCTTCCGGGTAGCTTTTCAAATGTAACTTATCCTTGATTAACCGTCAAGCGAATAGCGTTCAAATGCGGTAATTTCCAATTCTTTATCATTCTGTGAAAGGTAATCTTTAACCGTGATCTTGCCATCTTTAATAAAGGCCTGGTTAATGAGCGTTACCTCTTTAAACCATTTATTCAGAGAGCCCTGAGCAATTTTATCGAGCATGGCTTCGGGTTTTCCTTCCTGTCTGAATTTTTCTTTGGCGATTTCAAGCTCTTTATCGATAGCTTCCTGGGGAATGGCATCTTTGTCGATGGCAATAGGTGCCATGGCAGCGGCTTGCATGGCCACGTCTTTGGTAACCTGAACATCCACACCTTTTTTATTAAACCCGACAACGGTAGCCAGTTTATTTCCCGGGTGGATATAGGCCACAACGGTTTCGGCTTCCACCTTTGAATAGAAAGAGAGGTCCAGTTTTTCACCGATAACCCCAGTTTGTTCGGTCACCTGATCTTCAATGGTTCTTCCATCGAGGTCCAGTTTTTTGAGTTCATCGAGTGAAGCGGGTTTTTCTTTCAGTGCAACATCCAATAAACTATCTGCAAATGCTATGAAATTTTCGTTTTTGGCTACGAAGTCGGTTTCGCAATTCAAAACGACCATCGCACCCAATGATTTATCTTCTGATACCTTTGCCCTGGCTACACCTTCAGCAGCTTCTCTGTCGGCACGTTTGTTGGCAACTAATTTTCCTTTTTCACGAATGATTTCGAGGGCTCTGTCAAAATTACCATCGGCTTCTTTCAGGGCATTTTTACAATCCATCATCCCTGCGCCGGTTAACTTACGTAATTTTACTACGTCGGCTGTTGTGAAAGACATAAAGCTAAATTTTAAATGGTTATATGAATGGAATAACTGTGTGAAAGATTATTCCTCGTTTTCGTCGTTGTTTTCGGCCTCAACCGGTTGCGACTCTTTTTCTTTTTCTTTTCTGACTTTTTTACGGGGCCTTCTGGGTGTGGTGTCCTCCTCTTTGCCCTTTTCGGCTTTCCGTTCGTTCAATCCCTCACGCACGGCATCAGTCATGGCTCCAACAATCAGTTTAATGGACTGTGAAGCATCGTCATTAGCTGGTATAACGAAGTCAATTTCTTCGGGATTGGAGTTGGTATCCACAACAGCAAAAACGGGAATTCCCAGTCGCTTTGCTTCACGAACTGCAATCTTTTCTTTCATCACATCCACAATGAAAAGAGCTGCCGGAAGACGGGTCAGGTCGGAAATACTCCCCAGCAATCTTTCCAGTTTGGCCCGCTGGCGGGTGATCTGCAATTTTTCCCGTTTTGACAGGTTATCCCAACTGGAATCTTTCATCATTTTATCGATGGAGACCATTCTTTTCACGGCTTTGCGGATGGTCGGGAAGTTGGTCAGCATTCCTCCTGGCCAGCGCTCTGTAACGTAAGGCATGCCTACGCTTTTTACTTGCTCTGCCACCAACTCTTTGGCCTGTTTTTTTGTGGCAACAAAGAGGATTTTACGGCCCGACTTGGCAATTTGCTTGATGGCCGCTGCGGCTTCATCGATTTTTACTACGGTTTTTTGAAGGTCAATGATGTGAATCCCGTTTTTCTCCATGAAAATATATGGTTCCATGTTGGGGTTCCACTTTCTTTTCAGGTGGCCAAAATGGGCCCCTGCATCCAATAATTCCTGAAATGATGTTTTTGGCATCTGTTTACTTTTTTTGTATGACTCTAAAAGCAACAGTTGAGTAGTCCCGACATACCGGGAGTCTCAACCGTTTTAGATCCATATAGATTAATAAAAAATATCCTAACGTTTTGAAAACTGGAACCGTTTTCTTGCTTTGGGTTGTCCGGGCTTCTTACGTTCAATTTCGCGCGGATCCCTGGTGAGCAGACCGGCAGATTTCAAATCTTTTCTGGCTTCCGGATCAATTTTAATGAGTGCACGTGATATGGCCAGGCGCAATGCTTCTGCCTGTCCCTTGATTCCTCCGCCATCCAGGTTTACCTTAATATCGTATTTTTCGATTGCTTCAACGATATTCAGGGGTTGCCTGACAATGTATTGAAGGGTAGTAGTAGGGAAATATTCATGCAATTCCCGCTTGTTAACGGTAATATTTCCTTTGCCTTCATTCACGTAGATACGTGCAACGGCTGCTTTTCTACGACCTATGGTATTTACTACTTCCATTTTTCTTATTTATTCGTCAATAAATCTATGCTTTTTGGTTTCTGAGCTGCGTATTTGTGATCGGGGCCTGTAACAACATGCAGGTTCCGGAATAATTGGCTGCCCAGTTTATTTTTTGGCAGCATTCCTTTTACCGCTTTTTCAACAAGCCTTTCAGGATATTTGGCTAAAATATCCCTGGGGGATTGTGCCCGTTGTCCTCCGGGATAACCGCTGTGGCGAAGATGAACCCTGTCCGTCCACTTCTTGCCGGTAAGCTGCACTTTCTCGGCATTAACAACAATAACATAATCGCCGCAATCGACATGCGGTGTAAAATCGGGCTTGTGTTTGCCCCTGAGGAGCCTGGCAACCTCACTGGCCAACCGGCCCAGTACCATATTTTCAGCATCAACCAAAACCCACTCTTTATTTACTGTGGCTTTGTTTGCCGAAACAGTTTTGTAACTTAATGTATCCACTTGCACTTCATTTTTTTATTCAACATTCAAAATCTTCCTGTGGTCCTTCCGGTTCACCGGGCGAACAAGAAAGCTGTTATCCTAAGGAAATCAATATTTTACACTGCCTACAAGTACGGACAATAATCGGGACTGCAAAAGTATTTTCTTTTTTTGTATTTCCAAAATATAACTCCTTTTTTTTCATTCGCTTAATAAATATTTTTACTTGTAATTTAAATTGACAGGCATGAATTTTTCCACGAATTCTACCGGTTTGTTTTTTCGTTTGGCATAATCCCGGAC
>CAYTDH010000115.1:0-11365 GCA_964436325.1 uncultured Tangfeifania sp. | reverse complement strand
CCTGTTTCGGGATTCCATAACTCCACCACTTTCTTTTGTGTTCTGAAAATACATGTACGCCTCATTTTTTCAGGCTTCGTGTTAGCTACAAAGTAAAAATCATTTTCATCGGTTTGACGATGAATCCACATGAGGCTGTCGCCTTCAAAGTCAGGCAGGATATAATCAGAATCAAAAACGTTTTTCCAACCTCCTTCCGGAAGGATTTCCCAATTTTCAGTGATGGTTTTCACTTGCTGATCAGCTTTTGGGTAACCTTCCAGGCCCGGTATACCGACCACACCTTGCTGCAAAAAAATCTTAGCCCCGGCTTTCTTTAGCTCCTGTGCTTTTTGTACTAATGGAAGTGTCAATCTATTTGAGTTCGGCAATACCAAATAGTTGTAAGAGACCCCATTGGGTAAGTAAATTATTCCGTCTTTAACCGTCATCCGCTCGATAATCTCAAAAGTACAAAAGTCATAATCATACCCAAAAGGTAATGAAAAGTTGATGTTATTGAAATTGAGCGGAGCTCCTTCGGTGTACATACACGCCACATCGACCACTCTTTTACCTTTTTGTAATAGTGCCTGACACCTTGCCACATAATCGAAATAGGGCTTGCTCATATCCCACCAGGTTTGGTTCCTGTTGATATGTTGCCCCCATCTGCGATGTGTCAGGCCCGGCTTCATATTTTCATAAGCCTGATGAGCAGATAAGTGGTAAATATAGTGGTTGATGCCCTGGGAAAATGCTTCATCCCCCATTCCCTTTATCAGGTAGGGATGGTCAACCCAGCCCCTTGAACCGGTGAATGCCTCTGCCCCAACACGTGTTTTTCCGTAAGTGTTTGCCACGGAAGCCAGTCCTTTCATGGAATGATACCAATAATCCTGAAACGTCGGAAATTTGTCAATAATTTCCCTTTCCGTCCAAAACTCTGCAATGATTAAATCGCTGTTGGCCGCATAATCGAGGCTGTTTACACATAACCTGCCGTAGGGCTCATTGGAATTTTTCATTCCATAGGGAGCGATTCGTTCTTTAAGCCTGATGATAAAGTTGTCCAGGGTGACTTCACTCACCGTTTTGCGCAAATCCCATAAAAAACGTTCTGTATTTTCTCTGGTATCTACTGCATGGCCGGTGAGTACAGGCAACCAAGGTGTAATATCGTATCCTCTTCTTTTCCTGAATTCTTCTTCAAAACCCAATGTCCAGTTCTGTCCGTGAGCCTCCCAGCTATCTATATGTATGTACTTTAAAGTCCTCCCGGCCTTTTCTCCGGCAGCTTCGATGATGGGTTTCAGCCGGTGTTCAAAGTGGGTATTGATGCCTCTCGGATGAAGCCTGTCGCTTTCCAACCCTACGGCGAGATAAGGCGATGGCCTTGTTATATGGTAATTGCTTGCATAGCCCAGCCTGACAATAGTCCAGTCTCCCGGGGGAGCATTCCACACCAGATTCCCGTTTGCATCCATTTTCTCCGACAGATAGATGGCATCAGCATCTTGCAATGCCGACAAATCAGCATTAAAGTCAAGCGGAGGTAGGTGTGTTTTCCAACCTCGTCCGTCCCAGGCCATAAGAGGATCGTTTTGTACGTCTTTAAGCCCCGGTACATTTCTTAATTTCTCTACTATTTCTTTTTTTCGATCTTCGGGAATGATGGTGGATTTTTTGAGTTTGGCAGTAGGAACTGCAAATATGGAAATATCCCTGTAAGAGTCTATACTGTCCACAGCGTTTGTTACTTCAGGATTCATTTCCTGCCCCGGGCGCAACCAAACGGGTTCAAGTGTTTTATCTATCTCTGGTTTATCAATTTGCAGGTTAAGCTTTTGTCCCCCCTGCACTTCAGTTTGGTTCCAAACCAGTTTTTGCATAGAAATATCAGGGGTGATATGAGGCCCTCCTGCACCATATCCAAAGTCCACGGTCAGGGCAAACTCCATTTCCAGCCGGTCGGCTTCCGATATAGCCCATTGCATGGCTTCGTGCCATTCTTCAGAACCGGCTTCAATGTTACCCTCTGGCGCCCACCAGGGTCCGCTCACCTCCATCCAATAGAAACCGTTTATGCCAACTTCTTTCATCGCCTCAAGGTCTTTGGTAATGCCTTCCTTACGAATATTGCCATTTATCCAAAACCAAACAACCCATGGTTTTACCGAATCGGGCGGGGTTCGGAAGGATTGTTCCAGGCTCTGCCCTATTAAGCTTATACTGGTGATGGTAAGTGCAATCGTTATTATGAATTTTCTTGCATCCATAGGTTTAGTTTTTTTAAATAATATATCTCACCTGGTTTATATTCTTACTTTTAAGCAATTACTATTTTATTATGAAGGTGTTTTCACCCGACCCAACATTATTAATGACGGCAAAACTCCCCATGATTTGGTAAGGAACCGCCTGAAGAAGAAAAAAAAGAAAGCCTTGACTGATTTGAAGTGAATAGAGAGATAACAGACAGAAAAAAATCCTTATTTCCCATTTTTTTCAAAATTTTATTTTGAATTACTTCTGGTGGGGGTTTGTGGTACCTGATCATGTTGCTTATAAGGAATATGTCCCCTTTCCGGATCAACATCAAATCCCCATTCGGCAATATAGCTTGCAGCAGGTCGAAAGTCATCTCCGGCATTTTCCAATAACGAAGTTAATCGTTTATCCATCTTTTCCTGCAGCAAATGATGTTCCGGATTGTTGGCCAAATTCGTCATCTGCAAAGGGTCTTCCAGGTCATCAAACAGCAACCAGGGGCCTTCAAGACCACGTACATAAGTGTATTGATCGGTTTTGACGGCACGATACTCTTTTCTCAGTTCTTCAAACCTGTTAAAGGGAGCCACAGCCATGTAAAGCGCAGCATGATCCTTTTTATCGGTCCCGTCTTGTATCATACCCGAAAGATCTTCCCCCTCACAGGTAGCAGGTACTTTCACCCCTGCAAGTCCCAATAACGTGGGAAAAATATCAGGTGTATTCAGAGGCACATTTACAGTTCGGCCTTGTTTCCCATTTATTGCCGGATAGCGGAGTAAAAACGGAACACGTGCCGATTCAGCCCAGGGTACTTGCTTCTGTGTGGGTCTAATTCCGTGCGATCCAAGCATTTCGCCATGATCGGATGTGAACACCAGGATGGTTTCCTCCGTTAACCCGGATTCTTCAATTTCAGCTAACAGTTCACCTATGCTGTCGTCTAACGCCTCACAATGGGCATAATACCCCTGCGCCTCCTTTCGGGCAACGTCTTTCATTTCCGGGGGAACGTTGGCGGGCAAGGTAATTTTATCGGGAGGATATTTTTCCTTATACTCTTCAGGGGCGGTGTGGTGTGGAAAATGGGGAGTGCCATAAGATACAAACAATGCAAAGGGTGTTTCTTCCCTGGCATGCTCTTTTACAAATTGCTTCGCATCCTTTGTTTGTGCAAATACGTCGTACCCCTCCCAGAATCGCATCTCTTCAGAATTACCGGCATAATAATGGGAATGATTGTAATCATGATCGCATTCGGCCGTTTTCCAGTAATCAAAACCCTGCCGTCTTTCAGGAGGAATAAAATCTTTCCGCCCATGTCCATCGAGATGCCATTTCCCAATATAAGCTGTTTTGTAACCATTTGTACTTAATACTTCTGCTAAACACAATTCACTCTCCGGAAGATGTGCATCATTAAGAAACATGCCGGTAGAAGTAGGATATCTGCCCGTCATCAGCGATGCACGGTAAGGAGTACATACCGGACAAACAGAAACGGCATTTCTAAAATTTATGCTATCTTCTGCCAGGTGATCGAGGTGAGGAGTTTTTACATTTGGGTCGCCTGCATAACCGGTTGCTGAAGCCCGCCACTGATCGGCAAGCAAAAACAGGATATTCGGCTTTTTTTTAATGGCACTTTGACCAAAAGCCATTGGTGATAAAGTCATGGCGAAAGTTGCCAAAGCAGAATCCTGGATAAAATTCCTTCTCTTGATCGTTTTTTTTCTATCCTTATAAGTCCTATCCATCGCAAGACATTTCTCTTTAGTGATAATTTATTATAGCCCCTGACTAAATTATTCAGTCAGGGGTTATAAATATAAAATGCATTATTTTATTGTACAACAATTTTTATTTACTTCTCCAACCAGAATTTTGTTCCATTTTCACATCTTTATTCCTGTCAATAACATTCTGTGGTATGGGCCACAAATTAAAATCAAAATCAAGGGTTTCCCTGGCTTTTAAGTTAGGCCAATAATTATGCTCTCTAATCCGGTCAACGGCAACTGTACCTCCCATTCGAAGGAGGGTATTCCACCGATGTTCTTCAATAAATAACTCCCGGGCCCGCTCATCAAGGATAAAATCCAGATTCACATCGGCAGGAGAAACCAAATATTCACATTGAGCCCTTTCCCTGATCAAATTAATGTCATCGGCTGCATTTTCATTATCACCCAGGCGCAAGTATGCTTCGGCACGCAAAAGAATTGTTTCCGGTAACCGAATGGCATATTCACCCCTGAACAAATGACTATTGGGGTATCCGTATGGCACTTCATAAAACTCATCTGTGGATAGTTTCCACCAAATAGGATAGGTCATACCTGCATCGCCTTCGGCATATATTACTTCATCCGGTGCTACTTCCCCAAATCTTTCAAATCCAGGATCGTTATAACGGAAAGTTCGTTGGATATTGTGCTCGGCATTGCGTATGTCATTGGCCAATTCCCCTTCCCATATCTCTTCTATCATATACCATGTTGGGGCAACGAAAGCAACACCGCGACCACCAACATCGGCATCTGTTCCAACAAATCCTTCTCTAACTCGCAATGCCGGCATGTAATCGCGCGGATAATTAATCGCTGATTGGGCATCTTCTGCTACATAAGCATCAAAATTCACCTGATAAACCCAAATAGCTTCTGTATTACCTTCTTCATAATTCACATTCCCAACTTGAAATAAGTCCCAAAAGACATCACCGGGTTCTCTGTCAACCCGGGTACCAAAACGTTCAGTCATCAATGAATAGATGCCCCCGTCGATCACATCATTCGCATACTGGATAGCTTTTTCAAACATGGCATCGCCGCTCTGACCCTGATCCTCAAGCTCAGTTCCAAGAGCAATATATAATTCACAAAGATAATGTTGTGCCGCCCCTTTAACAATCCTGCCTCCTTGTTCTGCCAGATCGGGCAAATCATTAAGAGCAGACTCCAGATCATCAATAGCAAATTCATAGGTAGCAACCCTGGATGATCGCTCGAAATCATATTTTGCTGAAGTGTAAATTTGATCAACAATAGGCACACCGCCAAATAATTCTCCAAGACTCCTGTAGGCAAAGGCCCTGAAAAATTTTGCCTGAGCTATGGCGTAATTTCTGGCATCTTCAGAAGACCAGTTAATTTCTTCAAGGTTTGCAGCGTATAATGCAGTATTTGCCTTAGAAATTAACTGATAATAGGTTGAATAAATAGTATTATACATACCGGTTTGGGGCGAAAGCTGGCTATAGTCTGAAAAAGTTGTAGATATTCTTCGTTCAGGTACATCCAGAATATCGGTTCCATTTCCGCTTAAAGCTCTGGCTGTCGAACTACTTGAAATTTTTAACTGCCTGAGTTGACTATAGCAGGCTATAAGAACCTGATCAACCTGAGAAGAAGAAGTAAAGGCATTATCAAGTGTATAAAATGTTTTGGGTGTTTCAGTTAAAAAGTCTTCATCTGATTCACAACTAAAGAATCCTCCAATAATTGCAATCAGAAAAACAATTCTATATATCTTATCTTTCATTTTCTAAAAATTTAAACGTTTAAAAACTGATATCCAATCCTATCATATAAATTGCAGGAACAGGGTTAATTGCCTCGTTATTCGCATCAGTACCAGTCATTGCCCTGTTTCCTTGTTCCGGGTCGCCACCTTCCCATCCTGAAAAAGTATATAAGTTTTGAATGCTGGAATAAATTTTCAGGGATTCTAAATTCATTCGTTTGATCCAATTTTGGTCGAAACGGTAGGAAAGGGTTATATCCTGAATGCGAACAAAGGATCTGGATTGAATTCCCGGAAACCGTCCATCAAAGTAAGTTGTTGAAGGATAAGAGTTATTTTTGTTTTCAGGTGTCCACCAGGGATGATCCCAATCATTTTGTGCTGGTTGCTGAAGCATCCGGAAAGCGTATAAATTGTCAAGCATGTAATAATTATCCTTTCCTCCTCCAAATATTCCCTGGATTAACATGTAAAATTCAAAATTTTTAAAGTTAACTGTATTGGAAAGGTTTAACCTGAAATTTTCCTTCGTGTATCCGAGAATTTTCCGGTCATATTCACTGGAAATTCTTCCATCAGGTTCACCATCAGGTCCACTAATATCCTTAAATTTAACATGACCGGGTTCAGCGCCAGTATTGTCAATATATTCTGTATCATCTTCCTGAACAATTCCGTCAAATTCATATCCGTAAATAGCACCTAGTGACTTGCCAATGAACAGGTTATTTCCGATATCATCATCTTCAACTCCATCGCCGTCAATATCATCACCATACAATTTATCAAGGATATTCCTGTTTTGCCAAAATGTCAGCCCTGTTTTCCATGAAAAATCCTGATTCTGAATATTGGTTGTTGTTATGCCCAATTCAATACCACGGTTATTTACCTGACCCATACTTGACTGAATAGAGGAAAATCCGGTCATGATAGGAATCTGTCTGACAAATAATTGGTCATACGTTTTGGAAAAATAGAAATCAAGATTAAAAGAGATTCTATTATTATAAAGTACAGATTCTATTCCTCCATTAAAAGAGGTAGTGGTTTCCCATCCTAACAAAGGGTTGCCCAATGAGGAAACAACCATGCCATAGAGAACTTTGGAAGGTTCATCGCCAAATTCATACCGTATATTTCCGTCTCTTCCGCTTGTCATTCTTGTTAACGTATTGTAAGCCTCAATACCCTGGTTCCCGTTTTTCCCATAAGAAGCTTTAAGTTTCAGATAGTCCAGGAAGTCAACAGACTTGATAAAATCCTCCTGTGTAGCGGTCCAGGCAAAACCAATAGATGGAAAATCACCCCATTTTCTGTCTGCACCAAAAACCGAAGATCCGTCTCTTCTGTAAGAACCGGTAACATGATACTTGTCGTAAAATGAATAACTCAATCGTGCCAAATATCCTATGTTTGCTTCTTCAACCAGAGAAATGTTATACGACTGAACATCGGCTTTATGCAAGCCGTTAGCTCCCAAGGCTGTATTTCCGTTGGCAGCAAAATCATTACCATCTATTCGAATATACTTATTATGTATATAGTCTCTGGTTGCTACCATTGTAGCATCAATGTAGTGGTCGCCAAATTGGCGTTTAAAATTAATTATATTATCAACAACGTAATCAAACCTGATTCTTCTTCCCATAAAACCATTGGCAGAGCTCAATTTACTTTGAAGAGCTTCAGGCCCATACCTGTCAATAGGGTCAGTAGTACCATAACCTTCATTCACAAAATAACCCTCATAGTAAAACCTTTCGGTATTATTGACATTGTTGCCGCGAACATAATTCAGCCTGTAACTTAATCCTTCAATAAAAGGTATTTTAACATGGGCAAAACCTGATAAACGGTAGAAATTGGTATGATTTACATCGTCAACAATTGATTCATCAGTGTTCCACAAAGGATTTGTAATTGATTCTCCTGTTGGGAATTTTTCCAAAATTTTCTCATCCCAATTTTTTACATACACATCGCCATATGGAGCTCCACGCACCAGAGATTGCATATTTACTCCTAATCCTGAATAATCGCGGTAATTGTAACTTCCATCAACGCCAATTTCCAGCCAATCTGTTATATCAGTATTGATTTTTCCCCTTAAAGCTACTTGTTTGTAGTCGTCACCAAGGAGTACCCCTTCCTGCTCTATATACCCTGTAGAAAGGAAATAATTAATCCCTTCACCTCTTCCTGAGACGGAAAGTTGATAATTTTGATTGAGTCCAATTCGTGATCCCAAATCAATCCAGTCATTTGTTTCCCCAGCTAAATAACTTTCTCTTTCAGGCACTTTTAGTTCTGGAATATCTAATGGGTCATCAACTCCTGAACGGTCCATTCTTTTTTCCAGGTATCTTTCAGGACTCATAACATTTGGTTTTTGCTGCCAAACATTAATTCCGGTTGACGTATTTAAACGGATAAGAGGTTTTCCTGTTTTTCCTTTTTTTGTTGTAATAATTATCACCCCGTTTGCTGCACGAGACCCATATACTGCAGTAGCAGAGGCATCTTTCAATATATCATAGGTTGCAATATCATTTGGATTTATGTCATTAATACTACCCAGAAAGATAACTCCGTCTAATACAATCAGGGGTGCATTCGATCCTGAAATGGAGTTCTGCCCTCTTATTAAAAGGGAAGGACTTCCTCCTGCGGAATTGACCGTTCCAATATTCAACCCGGGAGTAGTTGCTTTTAAAGAAGACAATGCATTAAAATTTGGAGCAATAGAAACCGGAGAGTCTTCCATATCAACACTACTCACTGAACCGGTAATATCCTTTCTCCTTGCCGTACCATAACCAATGGCAACTACCTCCTCAATACCAATGGCATCCACTTCCATGGTCACATCAATTTGGGTTTGATTGCCTACCACAACTTCCTGTGTGTGCATCCCCACAAAAGAAAATACCAGCGTGGCATCATCCGGAATGTCGGAAAGGGAATATTCCCCGTCGGTATTGGTTACGGTACCCCTTGAAGTACCTTTGAGCACAACGGTCACACCAGGAAGCGGCTGACCCGAAGCATCGCTCACCCTCCCCGACACCGAAGATTGCTGCCCGGGTTTAAACTCCCCGGAATAGGAATGATTCCCAAATAAATCGGATTCATCAATCAGCGCAATTTGCCGGTCATAAACCCTGTACTTGACATCCGTGTCTTTAAACAATACCTCGAGGATGTCGAACACCTGCTTCTCTTTCATGTTCACAGAAGTTTTGCGGTCAACATCCACCTCACCGCTGAAAAAGAAACGGAATTTACTCTGATTTTCAATTTCCTCAAGAATGCTTTTTACAGTTGCATTCTCCATAACAACAGTCAGTTTTGCGGTTTGTGCATAGCTCACACTTCCGAGACTGGCCATAACTGAAATACACAGTAGAAGAACTGTTAGTTTCATTTTTCTTAAATTTTCATGCACCCATGGTACGGAACCATGGAGATTTCGCCAATAATTCATAGATTTACATTTTTTAAGTGAATAACTTGATTAAAATTGTAAAAGGGGCGGAAGGACCAGTTCTGCCTCTTTTTTTTATAAGAACCTAATATTCAAATCATACGCACTTTTAGTTTTATTGATTCAATTATTCCGAATAAAAAATTTTAATTATTCGTGTTTTATCATCCCAGGTATAATCCACCGGTGCTGTCACACTTAATAAGTTCAGCACTTCACTGAAGGTTTCCATTTCGATGGTACCTGTGTAATTGATATTCCTGAGCCTCGGATCATTATCGAGTTCTATGGTAACATTATACCAGCGCTCGAGCCGGTGTGTTAACTCAGGAAGATATTCCTCCCTGAATATGAGCTTCCCCTCTCTCCAGGAAGTGTAAAGTTCAGTTTCCACCTTATATGCCTGGAACCGGCCATCCTTCAGAACGGCCTGAAAGCCCGGCCGGAGTAAAACTTCCTGCCCGTTTCCACTGAAAACATTCACCTCCCCCGATTCAAGGGTTGTTTCAAAATGATCACCGGGAAACGCCTTTACATTAAAGGAGGTTCCCTTCACCTCCACCATCCCGTATCCAGTGGAAACAACAAATGGATGATTTCCCTTTTTCACTTCGAAATAAGCTTCTCCCACTAACGTTACGTTCCGACCTTCCGCAAACCGGGCCGGAAACTGCAGCTCCGAACCGGCATTCAACCAGACCTCTGAACTGTCGGGCAGCATAAACTGCGTCCGGGCCCCATAAGGGGTACTGACTTTTTGTTGCATGGTCATCAGGACCCCGTCATTTTTCCTGTCCCCAAAGAAAAAAGCCGCAATAACAAAACCAATAAAAAAGGCAGCAGCCAGCGGCAAAAGCCAGCGGGAATAGGCCCTGAATGTCCTTCGGCGTGATGCTTCATGTGTCCAGCCGGGGTCTATTCGATTCAACAATTGCTGCCAGCGCATTGTAATGGACTGATCATGAACCCTTTCCACCTCTTCTTCAAAAGACTTCTGTAACTTATAAAAATAGGCTTTATTTTCGGGTGATTGCTTTATCCATTGCAGTAAATCCACCTCCTCCTTCCGGGAAAGTTCTCCTTTTAGAAATAGCTTTATATATTTTTTGCAATGGGAAAATTCCATTCTGTTAAAAAGTGTTTAATAGTAATACACGTTCATTTGATTTTTACCAACCTGTTTTTTTAATTTTTCTTGTTTTCATCCAAGACAACGAGCACAACCAACGAAAATCTTTCATCTTTTACCCAAAGTCTGCCAGTTTGTCATTTCTTCCACGTCGGGAACGATTTCTCCCCAGGCGGGAACGATTTCTCCCTGCCAGGGTGTCATTTCTTCCACGTCGGGAACGATTTCTCCCTGGCAAAGTATGATTTCTTCTCCGCTGAGAATGATTTCTTCTTCTCTGAGAACGATTTCTCCCTGAGCAGGAATGATCTCTTCCAGGCAAAGTGCGATTTCTTCCGGCTCAGGTACGATTTCTCCCCGTCAGAGTATCATTTCTTCCTGGTCAAGAACGATTTCTCCCTGGCAAAGTATGATTTCTTCTCCTCTGAGAACGATTTCTCCCTGAGCAGGAATGATCTCTTCCAGGCAAAGTGCGATTTCTTCCGGCTCAGGTACGATTTCTCCCCTGTTGAGTAAGATTTCTTCTAATAAAAGTATGATCTCTTCCGGCTCAGGAATGATTTCTTGCAGTGAAATAATGATTTCTGCTCATTAAAGAATGATTTCTCCCGGTTTGAGAACCATTTCTCCCCTTCCCGGTGTGATTTCTCCGGTTTCATGTAACCTTTTTCCGTTCAGGGCCGCTTCCTCTGGCAAGCGGACGAGTCCCCCACTCCGGGATGCAGGAAGAAACCGATCTTTTCCTAACACTCTTTGTCAACCAGAACCTTAAACGCTAAAGCTCCCAGAACTGGCAGCGTTCAAACCACCGGGCTGAAGCACCGGTGTAAAAAAGGAATGAATTGATGGAAGGTAGAAGATGTTGTCATGGTTGTCATGGTTGTTGTGGTTGTCGGTTGTTGATCGAATGCAAGATGAATCCTCCCACGCTGTCAGAATCTGCCGTTCAACTGCCAACAGTTTCATGGTCTCGA
>CAYTDH010000114.1:0-11431 GCA_964436325.1 uncultured Tangfeifania sp. | reverse complement strand
ACAGGACGGGCTTCCTGCCGATAACCGGAATATCCTTTTTACCTATGATGAGCAACCCTATATTTCCACCATCGATGGAATCTACGAATACAATCCGTCCAGCGATTCTTTTGTAAAAAGCGAAGAATTGAACCAGTTACTTGGGCTCAACAGCCGTTTAAAAACCCTTGAAACAGATGACTCCGGTAATATTTGGTTCATCGCACAACAAGAATCAGGCGTTTTACGCCGCAATGAAGATCTGACCTTCACCAAAATTACCGCCCCTTTCAAACAATTAAACGGCAGGTATGTAAATGAGTTCGAATTCATTTACCCCTTGAGCAACGACCACATTTTTATTGGCCTTGATAACGGCTTTGCCCACTATTCTTCCAAAATTCCAAAATCGTATTCCGGAAAATTTCCTTCGGCCATCACCAGGGTGGAAATGCCTTACATCGATTCCACCCTTCATTTATGTTCACGCAATAAAATCGCCCCGCCGGAAGTTCCCTTTCGAAAAAATGCCTTCAGATTTCATTACACCGCTCCCTTTTACGAAAACCTGGAACAACTTCAATTCAGCTTCTTCCTGGAGAATTATTCCGAAGAATGGTCGGATTGGTCCACCGACGGATACAAAGATTTTACCAACCTTCCTGAGGGGGATTACATTTTCAAATTAAAAGCAAAAAATATTTACGATGTGGAAAGTGAAATTTCATTATTCCGTTTCACCATTCTCCCACCCTGGCACAGGTCGCAAATAGCCATTTATTCTTACATCCTTTTTTTGGGGTTGCTCATTTGGTTAACGATCAAGTTTGTCATGTACAGAATAAAATTATCGCACAAAAGAGAAAAACAAAAACACCGGGCTGAGCTCAAAAAAAGGGAGGAAGAATATCAACATCAGGCATTGGTTGCTGAAAAGGAGATCATCCGGTTACGCAATGAAAAGCTCCGGAATGAAATGGTTCACCGTGATATGGAACTCGCCAATCAAACCATGGGAATCATTCAAAAAAATAAATTTTTAATCAAACTCAGGGAAGAGATTCAAAAATTACTAAAAACCACAGACAATAGCCAGCTCAAGACCAAACTGGTCATGCTGAACCGGAAACTGATGAAAGAAATTGATGACAAACAGCAAAATAAACTGTTTGAAACTTATTTTGATGAAGTTCACGAAGAATTCTTTAAAAACCTCAAGGAGAAATATCCCGGGCTCTCTCCACGGGAAATGCGTCTCTGCGCGTACATCCGGATGAACCTCACATCAAAAGAAATAGCCGCCCTTCAAAACATTACCGACCGGGGTGTGGAAATCAGCAGGTACCGCCTTCGAAAAAAAATGAAACTCTCACGCGATACCAATTTATCCACTTTCCTTTCCAATATCTGACTTCACGACTTCTTCATTCATAAGTAAAAAAAGCAGTAATCTCAAAAAAATGTAGTAGTATAAATTTCGCTACTTATAATTTTATTCTGTTGATTTTCAGACAATCATTAAATTCATGATGTGTTTTTGATGTAGTGATTAAATCCCGGCGTAGTATTTCTGTAGGGCCGTTTTTCGAACCACAAAAAAGAAAATTATAGAGATTCGTCAAATAAAATTAAAAAAATCGTTAAATAATTTTAAAATTCATTTCCTATGAAAAAAATTCTTTTTCTCTTGTTCATTTCACTTTTTACCCTTGGCTCTTTTGCCCAGGAAATTACGCTCAAGGGGGTAGTTACTGCGGCTGAAGATGGTCAGCCTTTGCCAGGAGTATCTATCGTGGAAAAAGGAACAACCAACGGAACCGTTACCGATCTCTCGGGTCAATACGAGTTAGTTGTTCCTTCAGACGCTGTTATTCAATACTCCTTTATTGGTATGGAAAAACAGGAAATTCCTGTCAATGGCCGCACCGAGATCAATGTAGTATTGGAGAACACGGCATTTGATGTAGATGAGGTGGTTGTTGTGGGTTACGGCGTTCAGAAGAAAAGCCTTGTGACCGGAGCCATTTCAAAAGTAGACAGCGAGGAGCTCTCGAAAGGAGCCAACCTCAAAGTGACCCAAGCCCTTCAGGGAAAAACAGCCGGAGTTGTCATTACAAACAATTCAGGACAGCCCGGAGACTTTGTTTCTGTGCGGATTCGTGGTACAGGCACCAATGGGAATCCTGAACCCCTTTATATTGTAGATGGACTTCCCATGTCGGGTGAGGGAATTGACTTTTTAAACCCCTCCGACATTGAATCCGTCGAAGTTTTGAAAGACGCCGCTGCTTCCTCCATCTATGGGGCGAGGGGCGCCAACGGCGTCGTATTGATCACTACCAAGAGTGGCGAAAAAGGAGAAGATTTCACGCTTAGTTACGACGGCTATTACGGCATTCAGAATCCCTGGAAAAAAATCAGTATGTTAGACAAAGATGATTATGTCATGCTCATCAACGAAGCAGCGCTGAATGCAGGTCAGGATTATAAATTCCCCCCCGCAACAGTAGCTGAACTGAAATGGAATACCGACTGGCAGGATGAAATGTTTTACTACAATGCGCCTAAACAGAATCACTCCTTCTCCCTGACAGGGGGAACCGAAAAATCGACCTACTCGTCGTCGCTTTCTTATTTCAAACAAGACGGGATTGTAGCCAAAGGAAATTCTGAGTTCGACAGGCTTACATTCCGCCTGAATACAACTACCGATCTTGATTTTGTGGTGATCGGCAGCAACATCAACTATGCCAAATTAACAAACAAGGGAATCGCCGCCAACGACCAATATGCGGGTTCCAGCCTAATCCAGGCGCTGAATACCCCTCCGATTGTTCCCGTGCAATATGAAGACGGCACTTACGGAACGCCTTCCGATTTCGGAATCGGAATGCAGGAGATCACGAACCCCATTGCCATGTTGAATTATTCCAACAGCAACACGGTCACCAATAAACTCATTGGGGGTTTGTTTGCAGAATTTGATTTTGGCGAACTCTATTCTGCCCTCGACGGACTAAAATTCAAATCAAGTTATGGCATGGAATTTTCCCTGGTTGACAATGCAGGTTACACCCCGCTCTATAATCTTGATCCAACACACAATACCATTGTAGACAGGGCCAATAAAAGCATGGATAAATACAACCGGTGGAACATTGAAAATGTACTTACCTACGATAAAACCATCGACAACCATCATTTTACTGCCCTGGCCGGTCATGCCGCATTCAGGTACTGGTACCAGAATGTTGGTGGATCAAAAGCAGACTTGATTTTCGATGACTTTGAATATGCCTATATCGACAATGCTCAGGACCCTGAAAGTGATATCGTCTTCGGCGGGTTTGAAGAAAATACCCTCCTCTCCTATTTCGGTCGTATCAATTACGATTACATGAATAGATATATGCTAACGGCAGTCCTCCGGATGGACGGCTCTTCCCGGTTTGGACCGGAAAATAAATTCGGGTATTTCCCTTCTGTCTCGGCAGGCTGGGTGCTCTCTGAAGAGTCATTTATGGATTTTATGAAACCAGCGATAGATTTTATGAAACTGCGCGTAAGCTGGGGACAAAACGGAAATGAAGACATCGGAAATTTCCGCTATACTTCAGTCATGTCAACCGGAGCCATCTATTATTTCGGAGAAAATAAAAAACAATACAACGGGGCACAACCTTCACGTATTGCCAATCCCCGGTTAAAATGGGAAACCTCTGAGCAAACCAATGTCGGACTCGATCTGGGATTGATTGAGAACAAAATGCGAATTGGCCTCGATTACTACAACAAGAAAACCATTGACTGGCTCGTGGATGCACCTGCACCTTTAATGGTCGGGAATACTCCCCCCACCATTAACGGCGGTTCAGTGAAAAATGAAGGATTCGAAGCTGAAATTGGATACCTGGACAACATCGGCAAATTCAGTTTCAATATCTCCCTCAACGGAGCCTACAACAAAAACGAAGTGCTTGATATTCAAAATGAAGAAAAAAGACTAACCGGTGGGACCGGAGGTCACGGACAGGATGATATTCTTGTTGCCGAAGTTGGCCTTCCCCTTGGATATTTCTATGGCTATGAAACAGCCGGACTTTTCCAAAATGAAGCAGAAGTAAATGCGCATACAGGTCCAGAGGGAGAACTGGTTCAACCCAACGCTGTTCCCGGCGATATCCGTTTCGTGGATCAAAACGGGGATGGGGCACTCGATGACAACGACCGTATTAACCTGGGAAATCCTTATCCCGACTTCACAGGAGGACTCAATATTTCAATGGATTATGCCGGTTTTGACCTCAGCTTTTTGCTCTATGCCGCCATAGGTCAGGAAATCTGGGATGCAACCCGCCGCTATGACCTGAATTTCACCAATTACCGTTCGGAATATCTAAACCGCTGGACAGGGGAAGGAACAACCAACTTCTATCCCAGGGTTACCCTGAACGATGCCAATAACAACTGGAAAACACCCAGCGATTTCTTTGTGAAAGATGCTGACTTTTTACGAATGCGAAACATCACCCTTGGATATACCCTGCCGCAAAAAGTAACCAATTACCTTAAAATTGACAGGGTAAGACTTTATGTTTCGGGAGAAAACCTTCTGACATTTACCGATTACCCGGGTTATGACCCGGAAATAGGCGGCGGTGTCTTTGCATCGGGAATCGATCAGGGTATTTATCCGCAGGCAAGAACCTTATTGGGTGGCGTAAACATTACATTTTAAAACATTAAAAACATAAAGAGATGAAAAAATTAAAATATATTTTCAGTTTGATGGTTCTTCTCATCTTCCAGGTATCGTGTACGGAAGATTTCCTGGAACTGGAACCAAAAACGGGCCAGGTAGAGGCCAATTACTATAAAACCGAATCGGATGCTTTATTCGCTTTAACAGCAGTATATGATGTGCTTTCCGTTCAAAACTGGGCCCCGGTTCCCATCATGTCGGATATTTTTTCGGATGATGCTTTTTGTGGTGGCTCCGATGCCGGAGATATGCGCCAATGGCATGAAATTGAACAAGGCATCCTGGATGCAGAGAACGGCAGTGCATCCGACTTGTGGTCAAGGTGCTACAGCGGACTTTACAGGGCCAACCTTTACTTACAAAAAGAGGCCGAAATCAATTGGCAGACCGAAGGCCTGCAGGAACGCTACAAAGCTGAAGCGCTGTTTTTGAGAGCTTATTTCTTTTGGGATCTGGTTCGCCACTACGGATGGGTTCCCATCATCACTGAAGTATTGCCCTCGGTGGAAAACTACCGCGATGTCAATCAAAATACCCCACAAGAGGTTTTCAACCAGATTGCCACAGACCTGACTACTGCAGTTGAGGGGCTTCCTGAAACCGTACCCCCGGAAGAAGTAGGCCGAATCACAAAATACACCGCCCAGGCTTTAATGGCCCGCATTTACCTGTTCTATGAAGGATTTGCAAAAGAACAGCTTGGTGTTAGCGGCGACATGCCCGGCATAACCAAATCCAGCGTACAAAACGGGCTCGAAGATATCATCAACAACGGCCCTTACCGTTTACTCGACAATTATGCCGATGTGTTTGACTGGGCCAACCAAAACAATGCCGAGTCACTGCTTGAATGGCAATATTCCGAAAAAGCCAAATCCGATGACTGGGGTGGCTGGGGAATTAATGGTAACTTCTCGGTTATTTTCTATGGCGTACGGAACCCTGAGGGAGATCCCTCCATTGATCCGGGCTGGAGCTTTGGTACCATCTCCTGGTCTTTAATAGATGCCTATGAAGAAGGAGATCCCCGAAAAGATGTTACTGCCTACAACGCAGATGAAATGCTTACTGATTATTTAAAAGCCTACCAAAACACGGGATACTTCAACAAAAAGTTCATGCCGCTTAACGCCTACCAGGCAACGGCAGGGGCACGCGAACACAATTATCCGCGCAATTATCCCGACATCCGCTATGCCGATGTATTGCTCATGGCAGCGGAAGTCTTCCTCGAGGATAACCCGCAGAAAGCACTGGACTATTTAAACCAGGTGCGCACCCGTGCCCTGGGTGAAGAGGCTGCGCTCACCGAGATATCACTTGATGCCATTTATCATGAGCGCCGCGTTGAATTTGGTGGCGAAGGGCACCGTAAGTGGGACTTGCTGAGAAGAGGACTGGACTATACCGAAGAGAGGATTAATGCCAGTATGGATGTTCCTGAGGGAATCGAAAATGAACAGGAATTTGCCGGAAGGGAATTTAAAACCAATACCTGGGGAATGCTCCCCATCCCCGCAGGTGAAATCCGGAACACCAATGAAGGCGTGTTATCACAATATGTGCCTGCATTTCAGTAAGCAACCATTTTTTTATCAAACGAAAAAAAAAGAAACAGATCATGAAAAATAGAATAAAAAGAAGTTTAATCGGGGTTCTTGCACTTGTCTTGCTCTTTGGCTGCGAACCCTTTGAGGAGGCCAAGCCCGAAGCAGGACTTGTTTTGCCTCCGGATGAAAGCGAACTCGATTTTTCGATAACTCCAGGTGACGACGAATTTCACTATCAGTTGCAACTCACCAGTCCTTCGATGAATGGCATTTATCAGGTGTCATTCGACCTGGGCAATGGGTCGGTAATCAAAGATGAGAGTGGTACTGCTTATTATCCGTTACCCGGAGAGTATACCATTACCATGACAGTAAAAACCAACAGTGGCAGCAGCAGCATTTCAAAAACGCATACCACGACAGCTACCGACTACACGCTGTTTGATGATCCCATAATGGTGGCATTAAGTGGCGGAGCAGATGCCCTTGAAGGAAAATCCTGGGTCCTCGACAGCCTTACTATGGGACACCTTGGCGTGGGTCCGGTGGGCAGTGAAGGCCTTGCCTGGTGGGCAGCAGCCCCACTATCCAAAACAGGCATGGAAATGTATGATGACCGAATCACTTTTAAGCTGGTGGGATTCGAGGCCATTTACGAAAACCACGGCAAAAGTTACGTGAAAGATTTCAGGGGTGATGACCCCAACTACAGCAATCCGGTAGACCCTGGTGATGACCTCATTGTAGAGTACGATCCGCAACCCGGCTCATGGATGATTGAAAGCGAAGAAGGTAAAGATTACCTGGTATTATCGGGTCCAACCCCCATTTACCCCATCTTTGACACCGGCGCAGGTGACGGCAGGTATGAAATTATCACGCTCGAGGAAAATTTCATGCAACTGGTGGCCATTGGAGGCGATGGCAACGCCTGGGGATATAAACTGATTCCTGAGGGATATGAAAGGCCTAAAATTGAACTGGAAGCCACCCTTTCCGAGGGTATTGAAGAAAACAGCTACGATGTTGCCTTCACGGTGAACAACATTCCCGCCGGTGAATCCATCGACAAGGTGACTGTAGATTTTGGAGACGGAACCGTCTATGAAACCAATGATTTGAATGAGGTCGTTTCGAACACTTTTATGCGCAAGGGAACTTATACCGTGACCGTGACCACTTCAACATCCCTCGGCGATATTGTGGACACCTTTACCGCGGAAGTAGAAAACAACCACCCCGATTATGAACCTTTCCTTTTGGATGCCATGGTGATGTATAATGACTTTTCCGAAGTCTCCATGGCCCCTATGGCTGTTGACCTAGCCGGTGGAGGAGGTTACATCGAAGTGATCGATAATCCGGACCGCATTTATCCGAATAAAAGTGCCAAAGTGCTCAAATTCGTTAAAGAGAATACGGAATGGGCCAATGCTTACATGGAGCTGCCTTCAGGGTACCGGTTTAATTTACGTCAACGCCATATCTTTAAGGTAATGGTGTATGGTAACGCCGGAGACGAAGTGTTATTGAAACTCGAAATCACCGATCGCGGCGGTAACGCTTGGCAAACAGGAACATACGATCTCATCTATACCATCCAGGAAGACAATACCTGGGAGGTGGCCGAATTTGATTTCTCCGGAGTAGGTGCAGGGTTTGACTGGACCGGGGATATTTTCACCAGCGACGTGGTTGCTGATGAAAACTTCAATAACGGATTTTACAATGTCGTCCGTATCATGGTTAACCCCGGAGTGGGCAGTGGTACCCATCAGGTATTGCTGGACGAACTCTCAGGTCCGCATGTTGAAGGGTTAAAATCGGCTCGCCGATAGCTATAATTTTACAGGTACCCAAAAACCTTTTTCATTGGTCAAGGGTTTTTGGGCCCTCTTTTTTAATCTCATGCATTCTTGAAATGACAAAAAAAATTGCTCTACATCTCCTTTTTCTCTTTTCCCTGGTTATTATTGCAGGTTGTTCCAGCCGTCAACCCAAAAGTAGTAAGGGAAAATCAATGGAATCGAAGGTGCAAAACCTGCTTCAGCAAATGACCCTGGAAGAAAAAATCGGCCAGATGTTCCAGGCTTCAGACAGTTTTTATCCCAATGAAGAGGCATTGAAAGAAGCTGTCCGGAAAGGAGAAGTAGGTTCTTTTCTGAACATCCAGGGGCTGGAAAGGGTTTCAGAAATACAAAAAATTGCCAAAGAAGAGAGCCGGCTGGGTATTCCGCTTCTGTTCGGAAGGGATGTCATTCACGGATACCGCACCATTTTTCCGATACCCCTGGGGATGGCATCCTCCTGGGACACGACCCTGGTCAGAAAAGCCATGCGCATTTCAGCGGTTGAAGCTGCCTCTCAGGGAATAAACTGGACGTTTGCCCCTATGATCGATATCACATGGGATCCCCGGTGGGGAAGGATAGCCGAAAGTTGCGGGGAAGATCCATTCCTTACATCCCAATTTGCAAAAGTAATGGTACAGGGCATTCAGGATGATCTTCAATCCCCGACCGCGATTGCCGCCTGTGCAAAACATTATGTCGGCTATGGAATGTCCGAAGCGGGAAGGGATTACAATACCACCTATATTCCGGAACCCCTGCTGCGCAATGTACACCTCAAACCCTTCAAAGCCGCCAAAGAAGCGGGAGCCTTAACCTTTATGACCGGCTTCAACGATCTCAACGGTGTTCCGGTAACAGGAAACAAATTCACGCTTCAAACCATTCTCAGGGATGAATGGGACTATCAGGGAATGGTTGTCAGTGACTGGGCTTCCATTGAAGAGATGATTGCCCATGGCTATGCCAGGGATAAAAAACATGCAGCAGAAATTGCAGTCGAAGCAGGCGTGGATATGGAGATGGCTACCACGGCATACAAAGAAAACCTTAAGGAGCTTATCCGGGAAGGCGTTGTTGATGAACAACTGATCGATGATCGCGTAGCCCATATTCTGCGGTTAAAATTCAAACTCGGGCTTTTTGAAAGATCACTGGCGGATCTTAAAGGTCTGCAGGATACCATTTTGTCGGACAGCCACCGCGAGCATGCACGGGTAATGGCCCGAAACAGCATGGTCTTATTAAAAAACAAAACTCAAATCCTTCCACTTTCCAAAGATATCCAATCCCTGGCAGTCATTGGCCCTCTGGCTGATGCTGCCCGCGACCAATTGGGGACCTGGGTTTTCGACGGAAAAGAAGAAGATTCCGTAACCCCGCGGGAGGCCATCGGAAAAATCCTGGGACAACGCATGCGCTATGCAGCAGGACTGGAATACAGCAGGGATAAATCAAGAAAAGGTTTTGGAGAAGCGCAGCAGGTAGCTCAAAACTCAGATGCTATTCTCTTTTTTGCAGGTGAAGAGGCAATTCTTTCCGGAGAGGCCAATTCCCGTGGCATGATCGATCTCCCGGGAATTCAGAGGGAGCTGATAACTTCACTGAAAAAAACAGGGAAACCCCTGATTCTTGTCATCCTTGCCGGAAGACCACTCGCCATCCGTGAGGACCTCAAAATGGCAGACGCTGTACTCTATGCCTGGCATCCCGGAACCATGGCAGGACCTGCAATCGCAGACCTTATTTTTGGGGATTATTCCCCCACAGGAAAATTACCTGTAACTTTTGTAAAAGGAGCCGGTCAGATTCCACTTTACCATTACCGGAAAAACACGGGGCGTCCGGCAACGCAAGCCGATTTTACCCATATTGACGATATTCCGAGGAATACCAAACAACTTTCACTGGGATTTAAGTCCATGCACCTGGACTATGGAATCGACCCCCTTTTCCCGTTTGGCTTTGGTTTATCGTATTCCAAATTCCAATACTCAGGCATCACATTATCCGATAAAGTGTTGCATAAAAATGAAACCCTTACGGTTTCGGTGGAGGTGCAAAATATTGGTAACTTTGAAACCGAAGAAACAGTACAACTATACATTCATGACCGGGTAGGAAGCCTGACACGTCCTGTAAAAAAGCTGAAAGGGTTCAGAAAAGTACATCTGAAACCCGGAGAAACCAAAAATGTCCGCTTTACATTAAAACCGGAAGATTTGGCTTTTTTTAACGGGAAAGAGTGGGTAACCGAACAGGGCACGTTCGATGTATGGATAGGGCCCGATTCCGGCAGTGGATTAAAGAGCACGTTTAAATTTCAATAATTTGGAAGAATCATGCAAAAGTCAAAACAACAATTCCTGAGGACTTCCTTTTTGATCCTCTCCTTTTTAATACTCTCAAGCCTTTCACTTAAAGCACAGGACACCTGTACCTACATGGTCTGGTCCGACGAATTCCGCTATGAGGGAGCCCCTAACCCTGAAAAATGGGGATACGATATCGGCGGAAATGGCTGGGGAAATCAGGAATTGCAGTACTACACCGATTCCAGAAAAAACTCCTTTGTTGATAACGGGGTATTAACCATAAAAGCCCTAAAGGAAAACGGAACCTGGACCTCTGCACGTCTTGTGACAAAAGGAAAGGGGGACTGGTTAAGAGGGCGGATTGAAGTGAAAGCCAAATTGCCCTCCGGCAGGGGTACCTGGCCTGCGATCTGGATGCTTCCCACTGAGTGGGCTTATGGCGGCTGGCCCAAAAGCGGTGAGATCGATATCATGGAACATGTGGGGTATGACATGGGGACCATCCACGGCACCATCCATACTGAAGCTTACAACCATTCCATCGGCACCCAGCTTGGCGGAACCGTTGAAGTGGAAAATGTGGTATCGGAATTTCATGTGTATGCCATTGACTGGACCGAAGAGGAAATCATCTGGTATGTTGACGGAGAAGAATACTTCCGCGTGGAAAACCCGCATAAAACCTATAAAGAATGGCCCTTTGACAAAAAATTTCATTTAGTTTTAAACATTGCCATCGGTGGAACCTGGGGAGGAGCAGAAGGAGTTGACCCCGACCTGAAGGAAGCTACCATGGAGATCGATTACGTGAGGGTTTACCAGGAAGAAATTCCAGGTCCAACCATCGAGTCCAAAAAAAAAACCGTTGAACCGGGCGAGGAACTGACCTTCTCAACTGCTGAAATTGAGGGGGTCAGTTATCTTTGGACTTTCCCTGATGATGTGGATGTCTTTTCAACAGATACCGCAGCGCAA
>CAYTDH010000113.1:0-11461 GCA_964436325.1 uncultured Tangfeifania sp. | reverse complement strand
CGCGCCGTCCGCATAGCCGTACCATGCCAGGGCGGAGAGCGCGCCGTCGTAGTCTGTATCCACCTCGCCCTGCTCGTCGTATTTGGTGACCGTAATTTGCCAGGGCGTGCCGGCCTCGACCTGGGCGGTGTCGAACACCAGCGAACAGCCGCCGACGATCTTCTGCTCCGCGCACTCCTCGGCGCACACCGTTTCCACGCACATGCGGACCTGGGTTGCCGACTCCAATTCATCCGCGTCGAACACCACGGACTGCGTCCAAACACCGCTACTCCATCCGGTAGTTTCGTCCACCGCTCCGCCGCCCTCCTGCGTCACCGTGGCGGAGACCCATTCGCCGCTGACCTTGCGCTGCCAGGATACAGTCAACCCGGCCCCGGCATTCGCGTAATTGCTCAACACATCACCCCCGGAGTCCCGGCATTCGATCTGAGCATCAAACGCGGTCCCTCCCACGATGGTCTCCTCCGGCAGCACCGGCACAAACGATGGATAGCGGAGTTCGCAGCGGTCGCGGACTCCGCGGTCGTCCCCGACCAGACATTCCACCCCCAGCGCGTCGCGGACGAAAATGCACAGGTCCGTCTCCGACACACGCACGGTTTCGAACCACACATTGCCGGACCAGCCGGCGGTCGGGTCAGGCGCGGCATCGGCCGCCGTCAGCAGCACCGGGTCGCGCGGGGTCCAGTATCCGATCCTCAGCGTATAGGGGACCAGCTCCGCGTCCGTGCCGTCGAACGAACCTGTCCCCTCCGCCGTCAACGCCAGCATGAACTCGCATCCGGCGTAGACCAGATCGGGCAGAACCACGGAAATCACCCAGTCTCCGGTGGGGGTGACCGGCTCTTCCGGCACGGGGAACACGATGCGCGGGACATTGGGATCGGAGGGCAGAGAGCCGACATCCATGCCGTCCTCGTCCTCGTCCTCGCCTGGCACCGACGGCGCCGCGGGGCGCGTCACCAGCACCGTCGTGCTGCCGATCTCGTACTCTCCGGGAACCACGAACGGGATCACGCGCATTATGCGCCGCATGGAGCCCAGGAGGCCGGAGCGCGAGAGCCCGTCCGCCTCCGTCAAGCCCGGGCGCACCGCAGCCTTGCCGTCAACGCACACCAGGTTGCTCATGTCCGGCGACTGCCCGGACTCCAGCAGAGCCGGATGCGCCGCGGTGTTCAGCCCCCTGAACACCCTGATTCTGTCCCTGTAGGTCATTGCGGACTCCGCTATTTCGCGTCGGCGGCACCAAGTTGTTGCATCAGGCTGTACGCCTGCATCGGGTTCATCATCTGGCGGTCGGTGTTGGCGTACACGCTGTCCTTCGCCTGGATGAACTGCATCTTGCGGTCGGCCAGCTCGCGCTCAAGCTCCATTCGGCGCAGCGAAATCGCCTCGTTCGCCTGCGCGGCGAGTCTTCCGGTGACCTCCGCCATCAGCCACGGGGAAAGCGTGCGCCCCTGCGCGGCGGCGTTTTGCACCAACTGATCGCGCGTGCTCGCGATCTTGCCCTCCCAGGCGGCGCGTTCTTGATTCACGCCCGCTTCGACAAAATCCGAATTCAGCCCCGCGCCCCACGCCTCGATCTCGCCGAGAATGTCTTCGCGGTCGGCGGCGGCCTCCGTCTTCATGCGCTCATACTCTTCCGCCTGATTTGCCACGAACTGCGCGCCCATCAGACGATTGCCGTAGTTTTCCTGAATCCATTGCCCGCGCTCGGCGGACAGCTCGTTTTCGTTCTTGTAGTTGGGGTTGGGCGCATCATAGGGGACCATGGTATAAGTATAACTAGCCCCGCCGGGACTAACCCGGTGGTAGCGGGTGATGGTTTTCGGCGGGGACGGCACCGCCTCTTCAGCCGCCGTCTGCGCCTGCGAATTCAGCGATTCCACCAGACTGTTTACCGTGTCGCTCCAAGCCATGTTATGCGTCCTCCAGCGTCTGTACACGGGCCGCGAGCGCTTCACGTGCCGCGATCTCCGCAATCAATCGATTTTCCAGCGCCAGCACATCGCGACGCAGGCTTTCCGCGTAGGCGGCCAACTCTTCGACGGGCACATCGGAGGGGACGGAGCCGGTTGTCACGGGCGCACTCATTTTCCACGTCCTTTCGCCGCTGACTGCCAATCCGCCTGCACTTCCAGAATTGAGGCCGGGCCGCGTGCGCCGGACACAGCCACTCTCGAACGACGCGCGCGAAGACCCGCCTGCGCGCCGCGAATCTCGTCCAAATCCTCCTCGTCGCTCCAATCCCGCGATTCCGTCAGCACTCTGTCCGACTGCTTGCCGAGCGCGGCCACCGAAATCTGCGCGGGCGTCTCCTCCTCCTCCACGTCGTGCAGGACGGCCACACTCTCCAGCATCTGCAACTCGCGCAATCCGCCGTGCGACTGGCTCTCGCTGGACAGGTCCGCGCTGGTCCAATTCCACCGCACCGCTCCGAGCCGCACCGTATCGCCGGCGGAGGGGGGCGTGTCCCAGCCGCCGTACACATACACGCGCGGAGACGACACACTGGAGACGATCCGGCGCTGGACCGCGCCCTCGGAATCCTCCACATGGATCGGCTGCCCCGGCGCCACCGCAGAAACATCCGCGGACACCTCCACCCATGCGCTCCCGGCGTCCGCCACCGTGGTCGCGATGTCCGTGCCGTCCACCGAATCCGAGTCCAGCGTGAACAGGCTGTCGCCACATCCCAGCGCCACGACCGGGCGCGCATCATCGTCCAGCATCACGCCGCTGCTCTGCGCCGCCAGCTCGAACCGGTACCACTGCTCGCGGGCCGCATCGAACACCAGGCACATCTGCGGGCAGCGGAATCCGATGCCCGCCCAATCCAACCCGAACACCCACAGCATGTACCACTGCCGGACGGGATCGAACACCGCATGGCAGTATTCATCCATCGAATGATCCACCTCGTCCCTCAGGGTCGGCGCGATATCAGCAGACAGCTCCTGCGCCGCGGACGGCGTGATCCGCCAAACCCCGCGGTCCCCCGCATAGTAGTAGACCGCATCGGCCCAGCGGTCGGCCACCGTGGCGCACGACACGCATCCGGGCGGGATGCGCGGATGAGCGCGGAGCGTCCATGCGCCCGAAATTCGCTGAAGCACTTCTACCCGCTGGTCGCCGAGCACATACCCCGTCTGATTCCTCGCGGCCAGCGCGCGCACCCGGTCCCCGTCCCCGCTGTTGCCGACCATCTCCTCCCCGGCGGTGTAGCCCTCGATGTTGCCGGGCAACGGGGGCGAAACAAAAATCGTCTCGTAGTCATGCCATTTGGCCCAGGCGACTTCATCCAAGTCGTTTTCCAGATTTGCCGAAAGCGTCAGCACACCGGTCGTCGTATTCACTGACGACACCTTGTACACCACCGGCTCGCCGTCAATCCACACGTAGGCGCCGAAATCCGCCATCGACACCTCGCCGGGCGAGTTCACCGTCAATTCATCTGCGCCGGAAGTCCCCGACACGGTGCCTGCTTCATACGCGTACGAGCCCGCCCCCACGAGGCACCCGTTCAGAGAACGGATGCACCGCACCGGCGGAAACCGCACATTCCGCACGCTGGACAGGTCCACGGAAACCGAGGTATCCAAGTCCGCATCCGCCGTCGAGTCCTCGTACACCCCCGACGACAGCAAATCATACTCCGCCTGCGTCAGCTCCTCGACCAGGTACAGTGCATCCGCGGAGTTCGCAAGCCCGCGCATGACCTGATACTTGACCGTCCACCAGTCATCGTCGCCCGGCGGTTCCTCGTAGTCCTCCAGCGTCACCTCGCAAAACAAGTCGTAGGCTTCGGTCGCCGTCCCGGACGCCCCGTTCAGATACGCCGAGCCGTGCACGTCCGTGCCCGAGCCGCCACTCACACTGGCGAGATACTGGATTCGCCCCTCCGCTCCGGAGAACTCGAAATGGTCGGTACCCCACGCCACCTGCACCGCCGACCCGCAAGCCGCCTGCGTCGCCGCCTCGATTCGCCGCGCGACACCGGTCATCGTCTGCGCCTGGCCGTCCGCGTGCGTAGCCGAACAATCGATCCCCGTCACCGCGTACGTCTCTCCGTCCACCAAAATTGCGAACTCCGCATCGGAGACGCTCTGCCAGTCCGACACCTCATCGCCGCTGGTCCCGGCGGCACCGCACACCATCTCATACAGCCCCGTCGTCACGGTTGCGGTCTTCGCGGACGAAGGAACTTCCAAGTCCCCCTCCACCAGCACCCGGCGGACTCCGTACACATACGCGGCGTTTGCGGCCAACGCCTCGCCGGCGGCCAGGGTCGGCGAAAGCGCCGACGTTTGCGCGCGGCACCCCATCGGGCGCACGCCGGAGTGAAGCCCGTCCAGCACGCTGTTCTGGTTCACCCCGTCCACCACGAACAGCCTGTCGCCGAGCTGGCAGAAATCCGGGATATTCTGCACGGCGACAGTCATCTACCTGTCCCCCACGTGTCGCGTGCGCGGGCGGAGCACGCGAGCCTGGCCCGCGATATCCCGCAGCATTAACGAATACAGCGTGCCGAACACGCCGATCGGCTTGCCGTCCTCCAACTCCTCCAAGGCCAGCATACTGGCCGTCAGAAAACACAGCGCCAAGTCCACGCCATCCGGCAGCGCATAAACATCTGCGCCCGTCTCCTCCGGATCGCGCAGCGTTGCGGAGTCCGCAGTCGGGAATGGGACTTTCGGCACGTACCGCATCCGATACTGCTCACCGGACACCGTCGTCCTGGCAGGCCAAATGCGCACATAGCCGGGGTCGACATCATCGAACCAGCCCAGCCCAGAGGTTACGCAAGCAGGCTGGGAAAACCCCAGTAGCGCCGACGTGCCGTTGCGAAGCTCGCAATCCGCCGGCGGCTTCAAAAACGGCACCGTAAGCCAGTTATAATCCGAGCCGGACCGCCACTGCACGGCATGCACATGCAGGCAGTTCGCGGGCAATGCGTATTCTTCCTGGTCGGCGACCAGCGACTGCGCGGACTGGTACACCAGCAGCGAAGTCAACCCCGACGGAAACGATACCAGGTCGCGCCGCACCTGCTCCCAGGCCGGCGCCATTTCGTCCTGAATCTCCTCGTCCTCCCAAAGCGGCGAGTTCTCCAGCGCATCGCGGGACTTGCGCCGCACATACGTCGTCATTTGGGCAAGTGTCTTCATTGCGGTCTTCCTGTGCCGCCATTCGGGCGCGGGCGTGTGTCGAAATACTTGTGGATCTCGTCGCGCACCACGACGCGCAGATTTTCGCACTGCTCATCACGTATGCTGGCGCACGCTTCTTTCGGCATGTACTTGCCCAGCTCCTTGAACAGTTCGTTGCGCATGCGCTGAAGACTGCTGTCGATAATCAGCTTCAGGCCCGCGACCACGACTGTGCTCACCGCGGTGAGCACCACCGCGAACGACGCCAGAACCCCGGCCAACTGAGTGAGATTCATTGTGAACTGCAAAACGCGCGCCTTTCCTGTTGGACGGCAACCCGCCTAGTCTGACTGCATAATCGGGACCACCTGAAGCTCCACGGGCTGCACGGAAGGCAAATGGTCGCCGGGATACCAACGCCCGTCACCGCTGCCGACCCACGACCCCTTGTCCGCCTCGTCCGCCGTCGGGTATCCGTCGAGCGTATCGGAGGGGATGTTGGCGGCGGCAGCGTCGGCCGTCAGCGCGAACTTGCCCTTGGAGTAATCGCTGCCGGAAAGGTTGGCCTTTTTGAACTCGATCTGCCAGAACCCGGTCTCGTCGCCGTTGTCGACCCAGGCCAGCGTGCCGTAGGGCGCCTGATTCTCGCGCGTTTGCCAATAGTATTCGTCATTGCCGCACAGCATCTCGCCCAGCCACTGGTAGGGATGGCCGAAGGCGTACTTGGGGCGTCCGTTCTGGGTGCCGTCGCGAGAGAGCAAAAACGGTATTTCGCCGTCGTCCGGCCAGATGTCGCCCTCGCCGTACAGCCCGAACACCGTCACAATCACCGCATCCGGATACGTCAGCGTGTCCAGCGCGGACTGTCCGAGCTTGACCCAGCCGTCGGGAGGCTCGCCAAGGCCGGGCACGGGGCCGGGGTTTGGGCCGCCGCGGCCATCGCGCTCCTCATGCAGCACCTTGACGAAACGCGCCTCGAAACCCGTGTAATCACCGGGACCCTTGCCGGGCGGGTACTCGGGAGCGATGTCCGTCTCCGCCTCGCCTTCGGTGAAGTCCTCCGCATCCACGTCGCCGCCGCCGATTTCCTCCTCGCCGCCGGAACTGTCCTTGCCGATAATCTCCACGCGCCCGGACACGCCGGGCGAGTCGGTGTCTGTAGAACCGTTCTGCACGATTTTGGACAGGAATGTGATGGATTCGCCGGGCTCCATCGAATATCCCCAGGGAATGGACACATGAATTCCCGGGGGGCGCTCCACAGGCATGATAAGCGAGAAATCGGTCACCGTGCCGCCGAAGCCCTCCACGGTCGCGCCGAGCTCCAGATACGAATAGAACGCCAGGTCCGGATGCGGCTTGACCCCCAGCGTCAGCCGATAGCCCGCATCGTCTTCGTCGGTGACGGCCTCGAAGATCGGAGCTTCCAGAGTGGTCAGGTCGTCGTAGGCCCACACCTGCATCGCCATTGTGTCGGGGTTGACCCCCTCGATCACGCCGCTGGCGTGCAAATCGACCGTCGCCTGCGGAGTCCAGTTGAACGCGCTGACCTCAATCCCGCGGCGATCATACAGTCGAAACTTGACCTTGCCGCTGACCGCGGACGGGGCGTCGCCGAAATCCAGGCTGGACTCCAGGGTGGACACCAACTGCACCACGTCCGGATTGGTGTACTGCGTGGCCTGCACAAAACTCTTCGTCTGCCATTCGTCCCACCCGTGCACATTGCGGTCGAACCCCCCCAGCCATTGCAGGAGCGGATTGTTGCCGGACTGCGGATACACGTCCGCCCACGTGTACCCCAGCGGCCAGCGGCAGACAATCCAGTTGCTGCCGGACTCGGAGCAGTTTCGCGGCAGAATCCGGCGCAGAATGAAGGTGCCGTCCGCCATCCGCATCGGGCGGATGTCGTCAACGTCGGCCTGCAATCCGGGATAGTAGGGAACGCTCATAATTCACGCCTCCGCGGCGACAGTTACGCGCCCGTAATCTCGCGATATTTCTGGTACGCCATTTCCACCAGTGTATTGGCTTGGGACATACCGAGGTTCCTGCCGATCTGCCACGCCTTGTCCTTCAGCTCCCTGACGGCGTGCTCGCGCTTGCCGTCGCCGTCCAAGTCCAGCTTGGCGGCGTTTTCCACCACCTTGAGCGCGATCTTCTGCATGTCTTTGTTCGAGATGAGCCGCCACACCGTGTCGGCGATGAACCACAGCACATTCTTCAGCAGAAACTGTCCGATGCGTTTGAACATGATCACGACTCCTTGTTCTCGGTGAGTTTGGCGCGGTCCGACTCGCTGAACGCCATGTACACGTCCTTCGATTCCCGGATCGCGTCCTTGAATCCCTTGCCCGTCCGCCACCACTCGTACCACGCGCGCGACGCCTCGGTCACCTCCTGTCCGGCAATGTCGGGATTCCCGAGCACGCTGAACGTGGTTTTGACGATTTTCCGCGCCTGCTTCCGCCACCGCTCCAGAATCACGGCCCGCCCCCATCCGGCGACGGCGGCGGCCAGCGTCAGCAGCATCCAGGTCTTCGGTCCGCTCAGCAGCTCTTCCATCAGTCACCTCCTACATCGTACTGAACACTGTCCGCCGCCTTACCGGCCAATCCGCCCGCAATCGCGTTGAACGTCTCGGCGAACTTGTTGAACACGGACTGGCCCTGCGTGTCGATTTTCGTGGTCCTGGTCCCGTCGGCGGCGATGGTCTGCTCGGCCACCACGCCCCGGCTGGACACGGTTGCCCGCCCCTCGTCGAACGTGGCGACCGTGGTCGCGCAGCCGGACGCCAGAATCAGCAGCAGCGTGCACACCGGAGTCCTCATTGCTCACCTCGGAAGTTGCCGAACCGCATATCGTCGTACTCAAGGTTGCCCGCGCCCACCAGCGTAATGGTCCCGTTGTACCCGGCGTCGAGGAACGCCTTCTCCAGTCGGCGAGCTTTCTTGAAATTGACCCCGCGCCAGTCGTCCCGCTCGCGCGTGGACCAGTGCGGTTTGCCGCCGGTGATCACGGCGAACAGCGGGTCCGGATTGCCCGCCCACTCGCGGAAACCGTCCGGCTTGGGCCGCACGCCGTGCACGATATGCCCGGCATTGCCCAGCACCACGCCGTCGGTCCATCCGGGGCGGAACGCCCGGGGCTCGTCGCCGCCGGAGAACCACGCCTCGCCGAGCACGGGCATCCGGGGGGCGGCGTCGCGCAGCAGGCCGTGCAGCGCGGCGAGATCGCGGCGCCGCAGCCGCTCCGCGTCGGGTCCGTCGCCCCAGTGCGCGCCGTTGGAGAGCCCGCGCCAGCCGGACAGCGCGAAATCGCAGTAGGGAGCCAGCAACTCGAAGCAGTGCGTCCAGCGCTCCGGCTCGATGTACAGTGTCCCCTGCTGTTTGTTCCTGTCCCAGGGTATCACCGCAGGGGCGAGGATCAGAGTCCAGCCGTCGCGCGACAGTTGGGCGGCGGTCTCCTCCATCCACAGCATATCGGGCTCGCCGGTCACCGTCAGCACGGCGGCGTTGTAGCCCAGCGAGCGCCAGTGCTCCAGCTCCGCCAGCTGATTGCGCATCTGGTCCCGGTTCTCCGGAACGCGCACGTCCGCCACGGCCCGGTAGTCGATGTAGCTGTCGCAGTCGATCGGTTCGGGCGCCTCCGGGCGCCGGTGCTCCGCCAGCCACCACGCCAGCACATCGGACGCCGATTCATCGGCCAGCGCCGGATGGCGCAGAAACAGCGGGGTCAATTCCCGGTGAGCGGAAGCCATGGTGCGGTAGACCGTCCGAGCCCCGCGCGCGGCGTCCCAGTCGAACACAGCCTCGGGAGCCGCGGGCGGAGTGAACAAAGCGGTCATGGGCTCGACGGCGGCGGCCATGCCCCGCGGGACCGCGAACAACCGGTCGGCGGAGACCACCGCCCCGGAGACCGACACACCCACCCCGCGGGGAGCGGCGGTGAGGGACCGGGGACGGGCGTCGTCCCACGGGGCGGCGGCAAACGCGGGCGCGGACGCGAGGACCGCGGCGCAGGCGAACAGCGTGCGGAGACTCATAGCCTACTCCTCGGCCCACCCGGCCTTTTTGGTGCGCACCTCGACCACGAACGGAGTGGCCGCCTCGACAGGCGGAACGACCCGTTCGATGCGGTCGCAGAACTCGGTTTGCCCGTCGGCGGTCATGGAGGCCCAGTCCACATCGTACAGGAACACCTCGATTGCGGTGCGCGTGGTGTCTTCGTCCCACGGGCGGACCAGAGTCAGCCACTCGATGAATTGATCGGCGGTCAGCTTCGGGTCGCCCGCGCGCCGCGCGGCATCCAAATAGGCGCGGGACGCCCATTTATCGGCGGCGCGCGCGATCCGGGCCAGCAGATCGGTCTCGTCGTAGGACGCCTGCTCCGTTCCCGCCGCGTCCGCCAGAGGCCGGACAACATGCGTCAGAGGATGGATCCCGTGAGGCAGGTTCTCATACGCCTCGTCCAGTCGCCCCAGGGCGACCCGCGCCTGTTGACGGGCACTGCTGCTTGGACTCGCCAGATTGTCGGAAACCTGCAGATACCGGTCATATTCCTTGGTGCGGAACAGCGAGGTCGCGTAGGCGGAACTCATGCCGTCCTCCAGCCCCTCGGCCTCGATTACACGCACGGCGTCGGCAGACCGTCCCGCCGCCGCCAGGCCGTCCACATAGGGCTCCGCCGCCGCGGCGAGGCCGCCTCGATACATTTTCTCCAGCGGCTCCAGCGCCTCTTCCGCAAATTGAGCGGCGGTATGAGCCGTCGCCGCATCGTACACGGCGACCCATTCGTCGAACCCGTCCGCGCCCGCATCCGTCAATGCGGCGGCGAGAAGTCCGCCCAGATGTCTGCGGGCTTCACCCATCGAAACGTCGTCGGGCCTGGAGCCGAGCAGGTCGAGCGTTTTGGCGGCGTCCTTCAGCACGGCCTCGGCCCCGGCGGCGTCGTCCCAGGTCACGGCGGCCTCGACGGACGCCTTCCACTCCTCGGCGGTCGAGGCCTTCTCCTCCTGCGCATGCGCGCCCGCGGCTGCCAGCGCCGCAATCAGTCCGATCATCGTCCAGAGTCGCTTCGTCATTTCTCCGTCCTCCTTGTGCGTGGCGCGTTCCGCGCCGGGTTTGTTCGGCTACCAGACCGGCAGCTCGTTGTCCGGGTCCGTCGCCACCGACACGACCCATTGATCCTCCCAGCCGTTCGTTCCGTCCGCGCCGGTATCGTCCGCCAGCGCGGCATTCTCGTAGCCGAGAGCGTCGTTCGCGATGTACAGGCGCAGCAGCACCGTGTCGCCGGGGTCCACGTCGGCGAGATCGCTCGACACGGTTCCCTGGCCGAACACGTACTGGTCCTCCTCGAAGGCGAGGGCCACCGCCGCGTCGTCGTACACCGGGCCGACGTCGACCCAGCTGCCGTCGTCCTTCCGATACTGCAGCCGGGCCTCGGTCACGTCGATCTCCCACAGGTCGCTCTCGCTGACCTTCACGGTCACCGACAGCGGCAGGGGAACCGCGGAAGTCACTTCCGGCGCCGAATCCCGGGCGTCCGGGGACACGTCGACGTAGTTCACGGTCGCGATGTACACGTAGCTCCACTCGTCGGACCAGTCGAACCACGCGGACGCGGGCAGGGCACAGAGCAGCGCGAAAATCGTCAGTCGCTTCAGCATGAGTAGATTGCTCCTTTCCACGGCGTCCATGTCGTGCCGCCGTCGTCGGAGGCCCGATAGCGGACATAGTACATAGTCCCGCGCGTCAACCCGGCAACCTCTACAGCCACCGGGAAGCCGTAATACCCAGGGGGAACCCCCGAGGCCCCCACAGCCTCCCATCGGGATCCGTTGAACACCGACCAGGCGGACTGATCGTCACTGGAGTCCAATTCGGCCACCGTGCTCGCGAAGTCCGGCACGACGCTGAACTGGACCTGAAAATGCAGCCAGTCGTCGTCAGGGTCGGTTGGAATCGTCATCTCAAAGACATGTGAACAACTTGCCCCGGACAGCCCAAGAGCATACCATCCCGTTCCTGCATCGTTCACAACCCAATACGTGTTGTCTGATTGGCGATGGTAAATCGTTCCGGCCAGATCCGCGGAAGCTGTCGGTAACACCGCCAGCGACTTCACATCGGCCTGGCGGGACAACCCGAACAGGAGCGGATCAATCTTGACGTCCATTGTTTACCTCGCTACGCGGTGGGGTCGTAGTAGTCCAGCGACGCCATTGGTCCATGAGCTGCTCCGTTACGATATGTGATCGTACCAGCTCAGCGACGACATGTCGCTGCACGCGTAGCTGGGGGTGAAGT
>CAYTDH010000112.1:0-11487 GCA_964436325.1 uncultured Tangfeifania sp. | reverse complement strand
GCTGAAAACCGAATTCGTTCCCCCTGCAATCCCAATCATATTGTCATTACATCACTTAACTTTCAAGGGGTGTTATTTCACTTCGCCGGATGATGATCCAATGATTTCGTAAGTGTTTGCAATCTCCTTCAACGAGCATTGCCATCCCTCTGATTTCAGACGTGGGATTTTTCCTATTTTTCATAACAGGCCATTACTAAAATTCATTAATACAATTAAAAATTAGAATCACATGCAGAACAAAGGTGCTATTTTAACATTTGCCCTCTTGTTGGCCGCTGTTTGTTTATACCAGTTATCATTTACCTGGAAAGCCAGGCAGGTAGAACAGAATGCAGCGGAGTATGCACAGGGCGACCCGGAAAAAGAATACATCTATCTCGATTCCATTAAAGGGGAAGAGGTGTATAACTTTTTGGGTCTTAAACAATTTACTTACAAGGAAGTCAAGGAACTGGAACTGAATCTGGGACTTGACCTTAAAGGGGGAATGAACGTTACCCTTGAGGTATCTGTAGACGACCTCATCCGGGCGATGTCCAATTACAGCCAGGACTCCACCTTCAATGCGGCCCTTGCGCGAGCCAAAGAGTTGCAGCAGGAGAGCCAGCAGGATTTTGTGACCCTCTTCGGGGAAGCTTTTGAGGAGATTGATCCCAATGCCAGGCTGGCTTCGGTTTTCCTGACCCTGGAACTTCGTGAAAAAATCAATATTAACTCCACGAATGAGGAGGTATTGGATGTTATTCGCGAAGAAACGAATGCAGCCATTGACAATGCGTTTAACATTATCCGAACCCGTATTGACCGTTTCGGGGTGGCTCAACCCAATATTCAGCAATTGCAGACCAAAGGCAGGATATTGGTGGAATTGCCCGGAGTAAAAGACCAGAACCGTGTCCGGGAATTGCTTCAGGGAACGGCCAATCTCGAATTCTGGGAAACTTATGAGAACCAGGAAGTTTATCAGTATTTGTTGCAGGCCAATGAAAAGCTGAGAGACATGCAGGCTTTGGAAGAAGACTCTGTTGATACTTCAGGGGATACTCCCGGGGATGCCGAGGGGGAAACCACCGGAACAGATGAGCAGGTGTCAGAAACCGATACAACGGAAGAAGAAAGTACCCTTCTTTCGGAACTTGAAGCGGGTGCTGCCGATGATACCACAGAAGCAGGAATGGATAACCTGGAAAATTTTCAGCAGGAATATCCGCTTTTTGCCTTGTTGAATCCCAGTACCGATCAATCGGGACAGTTGTTCCCCGGTCCGGCGGTTGGAATTGCTCACTCAAAAGATACCGCCCGCGTAAACAACATTCTTGCTCGTGAGCAAATCCAAAGCATTTTCCCGCGGGACTTGAAATTCCGTTGGACTGCCAATTCGGTGGATGAGGCGGGCAACTATTTTCGCCTTATTGCACTGAAGGTGTCTACCCGCGACGGACAGGCTCCGCTTGACGGTGATGTGATTACCGATGCACGGCAGGATTTTGACCAGATGGGTTCCAATCCTGAAGTGGCCATGTCTATGAACAGCGAAGGGGCCAAAACATGGCAGCGCATGACCAAAGAGAATATTGGAAAATCCATCGCCATTGTTCTCGACGGATATGTCCGCTCTTTCCCTACTGTTCAGAATGAGATTTCCGGAGGGCGTTCGAGCATTACCGGCCTGGAGAGCATCGAAGAGGCAAAAGACCTTGCCAATATTCTGAAATCTGGTAAAATGCCGGCTCCCGCCCATATTATCCAGGAAGAGATTGTGGGACCATCGCTAGGGCAGGAAGCCATCAACAGTGGATTTTCTTCCTTTATGATCGCTTTTGTCCTTGTTCTTCTCTACATGTTCTTTTTCTACAGTCGTAATGCTGGTTTGGCCGCAAACATAGCCCTGATTGCCAATATATTTTTTATTATCGGTGTTTTGGCCTCACTGGGAGCAACCCTGACACTACCCGGTATTGCCGGTATTGTGCTCACCATTGGGATGTCGGTGGACGCCAATGTGCTGATTTATGAAAGAATTCAGGAAGAACTCCGCGCCGGGAAAGGGCTCAAGCTGGCCATCTCCGACGGATACAAGAATGCCTATTCCGCCATTATCGATGGTCAGGTAACGACCCTGCTTACCGGTATTGTGCTTTACGTATTTGGCTCAGGACCCATTAAAGGGTTTGCCACTACGTTGATTATTGGTATCCTTACCTCATTGTTCAGTGCGATTTTCCTGACCCGCCTTATTTTTGAATGGAGGCTGAAAAGCAACAGAAAGATTCTGTTCAGTTCCAGCTTTACCGAAAACTGGTTGCGACACACTGCTATTAAGTTCCTCGAAAAGAGAAGGGTGGCCTATATTATTTCCGGTGCCTTTATTTTAATATCGGTGGGTTCGCTGTTTGTCAGAGGATTGAATTACGGTATTGATTTTAAAGGGGGGCGCACTTATGTTGTCCGTTTTGATCAGGATGTTGAAGTAAGCACTGTCCAGGATGCGTTAACTGTTGTTTACGGGGAAACGCCCGAGGTCAAAACCTTTGGGGGTGACAATCAGTTGCGGATTACTACCGACTATAAAATCAACGACGACAGTGAAAATGTGGATAATGAAGTAGAGGAGATGTTGATGAACGGCCTCCAGGATGTGAATTTGATTGACAACGAAGTAACACTGGAGCAGTTTACCGAAGAATATCAAATGAGTTCCCAAAAAGTTGGGCCTACCATCTCGGATGACATCCGTAAAGATTCGGTGATCGCGATTGGATTTGCCCTCATCATTATTTTTGTTTATATCCTGATCCGCTTCAGCAACTGGCAATATGGCCTCGGTGCAGTAGCAGCGCTTGCTCACGATTCGCTCATCGTTTTGGGGATTTTCTCGCTGTTCTACAATATACTGCCGTTCTCCCTGGAGATCGACCAGGCATTTATTGCAGCCATTCTGACGGTATTAGGATACTCCATCAACGATACTGTTGTTGTGTTTGACCGCATCAGGGAATATCTGAAACTGCATCCCAAGCGTAACCGGGAACTCAATACAGATGAGGCATTAAACAGTACCCTAAGGCGAACGTTCAGCACCTCGCTTTCCACGTTTGTGGTATTGCTGGCCATCTTCCTCTTTGGAGGTGCTACCATCCGCGGCTTTACATTTGCCCTGCTTATTGGAGTACTGGTAGGAACCTATTCTTCTCTTTTTGTGGCCTCACCTATTGCCTTCGACTTTCAGAAAAGGCTCCAAAAGGTGGCAGCCAAAAGAAAAAAATAGCCCTGTTAAATAAATCATTGAATAGTGGTAGCCTTGCTCTTAGCAGGGCTACTATTTTTTTGTCTATCTTATAAATATTGATTGTTCCAATTTGTATATTTGTGAACTAAAATAAAAGAAATGGTGAATCAAATATTATTTATCAGCGGAGGAGAACTGGTTTTGGTGATGTTGCTCGCTTTGCTCTTTTTTGGGGCCAAAGCCATACCCGACATTGCCAAAACACTTGGAAAGGGGATGCGGGAGTTCAAAAAGGCCACCAATGAAATAAAGCGTGAAATCAACGAGAATACATCAGACATTAAAAAGGATTTCAACGAAATCAAGGACACTGTCAAGAAGAAAACCGATGAGGTGAAGCATGAAATTGATGAACAGACCTCAGAGGTAGAGAAAAACATTGAAAAAGTTTCCGAAGATATTCAAGAAAAAACCGATGACATTAAGCGCGAAGCCGACGAACAAACATCTGAAATAAAGGAAACAATGGATGAAACCTCTGAAGATGTAAAAAAGAAAACCAGGGATATTGAAGACCGTTTTGAGGATTAAACTAAATCAGTGATCATGGTATTTCTTTCAGCTCTTGCAATGCTGGTTTGTTTTATTTTGCTCGCGCGAATTGTGGATTTGTTTTTCATTGCATCCCTGGACCGAATTTCCGGCGACCTTCGTTTATCGAGTGATGCAGCAGGTGCCACGCTGATGGCAGTGGGATCGAGCGCACCCGAATTGTTTGTTGCCCTTTTTTCGGTTTTGAAACCTGGAGAACATGAAGCCATTGGTATAGGAAGTATTGTGGGAAGTGCCATTTTTAACCTCCTGGCCATTGTTGGAGCAGCCGCCCTGGTGCGAAAAGCCAAACTGACCTGGCAGCCTGCCGTTCGCGATTTGTTTTTTTACACCCTTGCCGTGGTTCTGCTTGTGTTTTTTATTTGGGATGGCCATTTTTCATGGACGGAAGCCTTGGTTTTTCTGGGTGTTTATGTGGTTTATGTCATTGCTGTGGTCTACTGGAAAAGAATATTGCCCTACCGCGATCTCCCGTTTGATGCACCGGTGGAAAGCGATTGCCATTCAAAAGGGTTTTTCGGTTTGCTGGATTGGACGTTGTGTCGACTGTTTCCGAAAAAAAAATATTATTACCGTGTTTTTCTGTCTTCTATTGTGCTCATTGCCGGTCTTAGTTGGGCACTGGTGGAACTGGCCGTTCATTTATCACTGGCACTGAATATTCCGGAAGCCATTATCGCCTTAACGGTTCTCGCTGTAGGCACATCTGTGCCCGACCTTTTTTCTTCCCTGATTGTTGCCCGGCAGGGAAGGGGTGACATGGCCGTCAGCAATGCCATTGGATCCAATATTTTTGATATCCTGGTGGGCCTGGGTTTGCCATTTGCCATTATTATCCTGCTCTCCGGGAAAACGGTTAGCGCCGGAGGAGATATTTTTGAATCGGTCATCATTCTTTTTGCTTCGGTCATTTTGATGGTGGCATTACTGATTATCAACAAATGGCGTGTGGGCAAATTCACCGGCTTCGTGCTGGTGGGGGCATATCTCTTTTATGTGATCCGGGAAATAGTACTACTTTAAACCTTAATTTTGAGCCGTTGATAAAAGCAGAAAATATCAGAAAATCGTTTGGAAACCTGCAGGTTTTGAAAGGAATTAACCTGGATATCCCCGGCGGGAACGTCTATTCTGTAGTGGGAGCCAGTGGTGCCGGGAAGACCACTTTATTGTTGATTCTTGGTACGCTGAGTAAACCCGATGCCGGAGAAATCTTTTATGGGGACAAGAAAATTTCGGCTTTCTCTGAAAAAGAACTCTCCGAATTCAGAAATAAACAGATCGGCTTTGTTTTTCAGTTTCATCATTTACTTCCCGAATTTACGGCACTGGAAAATATTTGCATTCCTGCTTTTATTGCCCGCCGGACCAAAAGAGAGGCCGAAAGGGAAGCCATGAAATTGATTGAATACCTGGGGCTGACCGACCGGAAAGATCATAAGCCTTCGGAATTGTCCGGAGGGGAAAAGCAGCGCGTAGCTGTGGCACGTGCGCTCATCAATAAGCCCTCTGTCGTCCTGGCCGATGAGCCCTCGGGAAACCTCGATTCAGCTAACAGGGATGAGTTGCACGACCTGCTTTTTAAACTGCGGGATGACTTTGGACAGACCTTTGTCATTGTCACTCATGATGATCATTTTGCCGAGCGTTCCGATAAAATTATTCATATTACCGACGGGATCATTGACGGAATGGTGGAATAAATAATGATATGCCAGGCATGGATTATGATGATCTGAAGGTTTTTCTTGATGAGAAAGCAGCCCAATACAACCAACCTGCATTCATCGCCTCCGATCCTATTCAGGTCCCCAAACAATTCAGCCGGAAAGAGAACATTGAAATTTCCGCTTTTTTAACCGCAACTATATCCTGGGGCAGTCGTCCCTCGATTATTAAAAATGCCCTGTCCCTCATGGAGCGGTTGGATAACCGTCCTTATGAATTTATTCTCGATGCTCCCGTTTCAGAATATGATGTTTTGAATTCCTTTGTTCACCGAACCTTTAATGGAAAGGACAGCATCTATTTTGTGAACTCCCTCAGAAACATATATCAAAAATACGGTAGTTTGCAGCGGGTTTTTGAAAGCGGATTTAAGCAGGACGGCACGGTGGAAGCTGCACTAAACGGATTTCATTCGATATTTTTTGAACTGCCGGGAGAAAGGACACGGAAGCACGTGGCTAATGTAAAGCGCGGAAGTTCGGGAAAACGCCTGAACATGTTTTTGCGGTGGATGGTCAGGAAGGATGACTCAGGTGTTGATTTTGGACTGTGGGATGGCATTCCCGCATCTGCCCTGATGCTTCCGCTGGATGTTCATACGGGGAATGTGGCGCGAAAACTGAGGTTGCTCACCCGGAAACAGAACGACTGGAAAGCCGTGGAGGAGGTCACAGCCAGGCTTCGTACCTTTGACGCCACTGATCCCGTGAAATATGATTATGCTCTTTTTGGTCTGGGAATTTTTGAAAAATTTTAAATGAGCAGGAACAACTACTTTCAGTTTAAATTATTTTCCTCCGAACATTTCTGTTAATAATCGGTTAATTCTCTAAGACATTCAAATAAAAAGATACAAAAAAGTCTTTTATTTGGCGCATTGAATCTATTTTTGCGACAGATAAGAATTGATTTACAGAACAAAAATTTGAAACGCCATGACAATGAGCACAGAAGTACAGATTAATACACATTATTACAAAGTTGTAGATATCCGGAATTTAACTGAAACGACCTTTGTATTGCAATTACCAAAGAGCAGGTTTAGATTTATGGCGGGGCAGCATGTTTCGCTTTCGATTAAGGATGATTATCAGAGCCGTGAGTATTCCATTTACAGTGCAGAGGATGCCGATAACCTTGAGATAATGGTAAAGGAGGTAGAGGGCGGATATTTCTCTCCCCGGTTAAAGAATTTAAAAAAGGGAGATTTGGTTGAGGTTCATGGTCCGTTTGGCAAGTTTGGCCTTGACCATTCCAGGCGGGATACCCATAAACATGTTTTCATCGCAAGTGGTACCGGCATTGCGCCTTTCCACAGCATGGTAAAGAGCAATCCCGGACTTGATTACCAGGTCATTCACGGGGTCCGCTATGGAAGGGAAGCCTACGAAAAGGAGACTTATGACGCTGAAAGGTATATCTCGTGTACAACCGGGGACAAATCGGGAGATTTTCACGGAAGGCTGACAGGATATTTGGAGCAGGCCGAATTTGACAAGAACACCAGTTTTTATTTATGCGGCAACAGTGATATGATTTTCGATGCTATGGAAATATTACGGGAAAAAGGATTCGAACGTGAAAATGTAAATGTTGAGGTTTATTTTTAGCCTTCATTTCGAGTCGATCTTTTCGCCATAAGCCAGGTCTCCTGCATCGCCCAGTCCGGGAACAATGTATGATTTAGAGGTCATACTTTTGTCAACGGCCCCCAACCAAAGGGTAACATTTTTAGCATTGATGTTTTGTGCGATAAAATCAACGCCCTGCTGACTGGCGATGACAGCTACGAGGTGCACGTGGGCCGGAGTTCCTTTGCTGAAAAGCGCGTTATACCCAATTTCCATGGACTTTCCGGAGGCCAGCATAGGGTCGGTTAAAATGACCACTTTGTCTTCCAGTGAGGGGGAAGCCATGTACTCAAATTCAATTTCAAACCCTTGGTCTTCGGTGTATTTTCTGAATGCAGAGATGAAACAGTTTTCAGCCCGGTCAAGAATCTTCAGCAGTCCGTTGTGCAATGCGAGTCCGGCCCTCAGAATGGTGGCCAGAACGGGTTGATTCTCCAAAACCGGAACTTCAGCAACACCGAGGGGAGTCTGCACTTTTGAAACGGTAAAATCAAGTTCCTTGCTGATTTCGTAGGCAAAGAGTTCGCCTATCCGGTAAAGATTTTCCCGGAAACGGAGGGGATCTTTCTGAATGGAGACATCCCTAATCTCGGCCAGGTACTGATCAAGAATGGTGTGATGATTTCCCAGTACTTTTATTTCCATATTCACATTTTAAGTAAAAATTGCATCTCCTTCACCATCCTGAAACTGGTAACTTTCCAGTCCCTCAATGGTGAAGGAGCTGTAGATTTTTTGCCCGAATGGTTTTGCATGCAAAAATGGGAATTTTCGGGCAAATAACCGGTGGGCAATCCCTTTATTGTACACGGTGATCATTTCCAGTTTGTTTTGAACGCAGTAGTTTTTAAGGAAGCGTGCTGTTTCTTCCTCCAAAATTTCAGGTATCAGGCAAAAGAGCATTTTCAGGTGTCCTTCCCTCACCGAGAAAATTAAAAATCCTTCAAACTTGTTTTCCTGAAATACTTTTATGGTTTTGTAATAAAAAGGTGAAGCGCAAGCTGAAAAGGGGTATTTTTTTTCATAAGGGCGATTGATTTCTGCAATCCAGGGATAGTGAAAGATCCATTTCAATTCCGCCTCACCTCTCTTAAAAAGAAAATGTTCCCGGGTTTTTTCTGCCAGCCGGTAACATTCCTCATCCGGGTAAGTCATGGTTTGAAATGTGAGCCGGCGATGCCTTTCCGGTGCAAAAAACAGCATGCGGATGTGGGAAAGTAACCCTGTTATTCCATCAATCAGTTTCCACAAGAGGCTTAAATGGGGATGTTTTTTGGCGTAGGGCAACAATTTTCTGGTTTGTGGAAACAGATAGGCACGGGTTCCTTTGAATTGATGGATAGCCATGAACCAGCCGCTTTGGAGGTACAGCTTTTCCGATTCTCCGGCATAGTTGGTAAACATGAGTTTTCCCTTCCAATCGGAATAGGCGGATTGTAAAAGTTGCCGGGAATAGCCTTTTCTTCTGAACCGGGGGTGAACCCAGTTGCCGCTGCACCAGCCAAAACGGTGCGTTTGATTTTTGGTTTGTATTTTACCGGCAAACAGGCTGCGGTATGCAATAAGTTGTCCTTCAAAAAAGCCCAGGTACAAAACAACATCATCCGGTTTGCTATTTGGATTGTGCAAGTAGGATTCGACCCTGGCGGGAGTAATGGGTACGTATTCCAACTGCCGGAAGGTTTTGCTTTCCACAAAATCTTTCAACTCTTTGAGCTGTATTTTTTCAATATTGATTTTCAATGTTTGACTGTTGCTTTGCCGATCCATTTTCGTAGTTCCAGATAGACCCATTCTGCTTTCATGTTCCGGATGAAATTCCCCGGTTGTTCAACGGGGTATCGCTGAAAATGAAAGGGGTACGGATCATATTTTAATCCTGCAGTGCCAAAAGTGAGGTCACAGATGTTTTCTTTTTCAATGGTTTTTAATACCCGTGAAGGAACACCCCAGTCGGTAAACGGGAATGAAAATAGTTTAAGTTTTTGTGGGATCAGGCGGGTAATTTCATGTATACTTTTTTTTATCTCTTTGATTTGGTCAGGCTCCGGAATTTTTTCGAATTCAGGATGATTATGGCTGTGTGCTCCTATGGAGAATCCCTTTTGGGCCAGTTCTTTGATTTGTGAAGCGGATAAGTAGGGTTTTTGGGTTTTCAGAAAATGGTTAAAGTCAAGGTCCAGTAAGTCAGCAGCTTCGTTGAGAATAGCTGTTTGACTGATGGGGACTTTCAGGATTTTTTCGCCTTCCAGGTTGTTTTTCACCAGAAGGTTTTTCACGGTTTGAGGGGTGTGGTTGCTTAACCGGTTTAGTATGAGGCTTGCCTTGTATTTATGGAATAGGGCCTTGTTATCAAGGAATGCGGTATTGACAAAAAAAGTGGCAGGGATTCCTTTTTTTAGAAGAAGGGGAGCAATGGTATCGGCACATTGGCGGAGGCCGTCATCGAAACTGAGGTGGAAGGTTTTTTTTCCGCCGCGACCCGGAATGGCGAAATCTTCCACGGCGACCGGATCAAAATATTTCAGGAAGAAGTCCAGTTCTTTTTCAAACTGTCGGATGTTCCGGTAGGGATAATTCAGAATGTGTGGCAACTTTTCATCGCTTACCACATGGTAGAAAGGCAGGAATGGAGGGCTTTCCGTTTTAAAAAGGGAATCAGGCTTCCGGAAATCGCCGATGTATTTACTTATTAAACGGGGAAATTCTGCCATCATTCATTTTCTTTTGATCCATTTTAAAGGCTGTGGTAACCTGTTGTGTATGAATTGGAAATAGGTTTCCGGGATAGCTCCAAATCCACTGTAGAACCGGGCCACTCCCGGGATTATTGAACCTTCAAAATCGAGGATAACCGGGTTTCCGGCGTGGGCCTCAATGACCTTATCGATGAGGAAGAACATGGATCGCAACGTTTTCCCCGGGGGGCTGGTCGCTGCATTCATGTGGATGATACGGTCTTTCCACCGGCAGAAAAAAGCTCCTGCACACAATTTATTGTCGGCATTATAAACCCCTGCAATGGTTCCAAATCCTTTGTACTGGCTGTAAGCAATGATACTTTTCAGTTTATTGATATCTTTTTTGCCCAGCCTGACCTGCATATTTTGGGATTTGAAGCGGAGGTAGTCTTCGAGGCTGATTCCCCAGACAAAAGTCAATTCGTTATTTTGAGCCTGCTTTAGGTTGCGGCGGGTATTTTGGGAGTACACCCCGGAAATTTCGGAGTGACGATTATTTAACGGAAGGAGGTAATTGGGGCGGGGAAGAAAAACGCTGTTTGATAAAGGAGGTGTGCCCTGATTCCGGGCATTCATAAGAATGTTGGCATAAAGAAATTTTTTGGTTACTGCCTGGTAAAAGCGGGTTTGAATGGATTCCGGCGGGGGCGGGAAAATTCCCAGTTGCTGGGTGAAAAGGGGTTGATAGAGGTAATGAATCCCAATTTTTTTCCGGACCGGTAGAGGCATCACATACTCATAATCGCCCCATATAAGGGCATCCCAAACCACTGCTGTACGGTCGAGATGCCATATTGCCGCATAGACCCGGCTGTTGGAGGCTTCGTTGATGCACCTGTCCCATTTTTTATCATCGATCTCGCCGCTTTTGATGTATTTCAGTTTATTTTGATTCTTCATTGGACCACTCGAACCCTTTTTTGTTCATTTTTTCAAATACCTCCCGGTAGCCTTCCCAGCCGTTTTGTTCGCTTACTGTCTCGTTGTGCCAGATGCTCACGAATGTTCCGCCAACATTTTTCACTTCGTTCATCAATTTTTCAATCTCCTCTATGGCTTCATCCGCCGACAGACCCATGTAATTTCGCAAAGTTACATCCATAACCTGAAAAGGAATAATTTTTAAGGGGGTAACCCGCTCTTTTTTCAAATCGTAAAAATAGTAAGGGGTACAGATACCTGCCCGGAATCCCGCATGGGAAGAATACCCCATGGTATAATCTTCTTTTATCCCTTCTTTGAGGAGACGACGGTAGGTGCGGGGAAATTTCAGGCGAAGGAAATGCTGCCTGCTTTTTTGCGGTTTCTCCCCGGTAATGGATTCCAGCCGGGCAATTTCTTTATGGAGTCTTTTTTTTCCTTTCTTTTTACTCGAAGCATACGACGGATGAATGCCTGTTTTGTATTTTCCGGATGTTTCGCTTATGAGTTTTCGAAGAGACTTATTGGAAGCCGGAAGGTTTTTGTCGTATTTTTTATAATCGCCCAGGAGGAAGAAGAACAGGACTTTTTCCTCATTTTTATGAAAGACTTCATCGAGGAA
>CAYTDH010000111.1:1924-11492 GCA_964436325.1 uncultured Tangfeifania sp. | reverse complement strand
GCCGTCCATGAAATTTCAACATCACGGCGGTCTTCACTATTTCTTTTTACAATTCCATTTTCAACCGGCGCAGGCTTTTCCCCGTTTCCTTTTCCAAACACCCGGAAACCAGTAAGGGCAAATGTGCCATCCGGTACATGGTGGTTAATTAGTTTAAGGAATCGGGCTTTCAGGGGCTTTTCCAATGCAATGTAATCATGCGGAATACAACTCCTGTTTTTTGTTTTGTCTGCTACGACGTCCCAATTTTTTCCATCTTCCGAACTTAGCAGCATGTATTGATGATAATCTGCCGTATCACGTCCGTAAATTTCGGTTTCATGTTCGGCATAGTTCATCTGAATCGCTTTAATTTCCTGCGTTTGTTCCAAGTCTAATTGAATAAATTCGCCCCGGTTTCCGGTTTTTGCGCTCCAGTATGTTTTTATGTTTTCGTCAAAGGCATTGCTGCCTGTGTTTCCCTCCAAAGCTGAAGAAACCTCAAACGGTTTGTTGTAAGAAAGCAACATCCAACCGGTGGATAATTCGACCGGGGATTTTACTATTTCACGGGGAATGACTAACGGATAACCGGCAAAACCGGTAGGGGAATACATTTGACCGTCCGCGTCGAAGCCGGCGGGGAAAAGCCCAATCCTCCGCTCCCAATGGTGCCTGACTGCCACTACCGTAGTTGCCACGTGCCACCAGTTGCCATATTTATCCTGAAAAGTACAGCCGTGGCCGGCGCCGTTTACAAATCCTTCAGGCTTTATTGAAAATGGATTGTTCTCCGCATATACAAAAGGGCCTGTTGGGTTGCCGGAAACATAAACCCCGTCGGCATACCCCTTAAACTGGGTGCCTGGCGCGGCATACTGTAAGTAATATTTCCCCTGGTATTTGGTCATCCATGCGCCTTCAATAAACGGCGGATCGGGCAGTTCGTTGTAATCGCCTCTTCGTTCCCATCCGTATTCTTCCGAATTTCCGGTTAAACATTCAAACACTTCGCCCGCCGGGTTAAGGTCGTTTCTTCGGTTGAGCTCAACTCCCTTAATAGGACCGTTCCTGCCCAAACCGAAATAGAGGAATAGTTTTCCATCATCATCATGGAAAAAAGCGGGATCGCTGGCAATAAACGGGAATGCAGGATTAGCCACCTCCCAATCCCCGGATAAAGGATCGTGGGTTTTGTAAATGACTTGTGTGGAATAGGTTCCATCGTCAAGGCTATGCGAATTGGCCATAAAATAAACCGTATCATCAATGGCAATGACAGCCGGAGCGTAATCTTCCAGTGGCAAATCGGATGTTTCGATGAGTTCCCAGTCCAATAAATCACCGGATGTCCAGTAGCCGCCGGCCTTACTGGCAAACAGGTAATACTTATCTTTAAAAAGAATAATGACCGGATCGGCAGCCGTACGGTGCGAAGGATCGTCAATGTCAAACCGGTAATTCAGGTTTAACGGGTTGGTAAAAGTATTGGAAATCCTTTTCTCTGTACAGGAAAAAGAAATGATGACAAATAAAACCAAGTATAGAAAAACAGAATAATTTCTCATAAATTGTTTAACTCGATAAAATTATAGGTATTTTCGATTAGAAAAAACAACTCTACTTTTAATATGTCACACTCCACAAAGTAGTGATAATGATTTCCAAATCATTACCAACTCCCTATCTGAAAGGGGCTTCTTAATAAAAAAACAGATATTGGCCTCGAAAAAAGAGGACCAATATCTGTTATCTTTTATTAAAATTCAGTTCTCAAGGTTCGGATTTTTCACCGCATCAACAGACGGATACGGAGCAAAGTAATGTTCTTTTGTCGGTTGATTAACAATCTGATTTTCGCTCGGATCTCTTTCCAACACTGATTCTTCAACTCTTTCCAAACGAACCAGATCATACCATGGATCGGTGAACCAAAAACCACCTGGAAATTCCCATGCCCTTTCCTGAACAACGGAATCTCTAAAGGCCGTTTGTGAGAGTCCGCCAGGCAAATCATCTAAACCTGCCCGGTTTCGAACTCTATTTACAGCATCATATGCAGTTGCATCAGGAGAAGAAGACATCGCTTTTGCTTCGGCATAAACCAGAAGATTGTTGGCATGTGTAATAGCCACCTGTGGACGGCTGTTTTTCCAGTTCATCCCTTCCCAGGGTTTATCCCAGTCTAATTTTCCATCCCAGTATTGTTTGTAATATGGATGCCCCTTAGCCAATTCAGTATAATTTTTTACAGTTCCGTCTGCCATTGGGAATTCCCACATAAAAATGGCATCTTTTCTCGGGCCATCCGGATAGGTTCTGAAGAAATTCAGATCAGCGTAAAAAACATCCCATCCGCCATAATCACCGGGAAAGCCACATAATGGACATCCATAATTATTATCGTTATAGAACGCCAGAACTACTTCATCGCATGATTTATTTTCATAGTTATATTCAGCCGAATACAAATCAGCGATATCCTCCATCAGTTTATATCCCCAGGTACTTGCGTTGTCAATTACTTCCTTTGCTTTACTTGCGGCAAGAGCATACTTCGATGTATCATTTAACGGATATCCGGCCATACTTAAATATACATACGCTAACACAGATTTTGCAGCACCATTGGTAAAGGCAACACCAGCCCTTTTCGAATCACCATCCCAGTTTACAGGAAGATAATCTTCAGCAATCTTTAAGTCTTCAACAATTAAATCATATACTTCTTGAGGGCCAGTAAGGGTCATCTCGTTTGACAGCTCCTCTGAACTAAGATAAAATGGTATTTCATTGTACATTCTGACCAACTGGAAGTAAACAATTGCCCTAACAAAGTGTGCCTGACCCGCTGCTTTTTTCTTTACATCTTCAGAAGCGTCAGCACTTTCATAATTGTTAATAATTGTATTACACGAATTAATTGCCTGATAAGCAAAACCCCACCACCGAAGCATTTCCCCATTGTCTCCTTCTGCATTAAACACATCAACTTCGACAACATTATTAAACTGAGAGGTTTTATCTCTCCCTGCCACAGTATATGCAGTATGATTTGCATAAAAATATGCATCTTGTAATGTTTTATATACCCCTGTAACGGCCATTTCCAGATCGCTTCCTGAAGCATAAAAACTTTCAGGATAAATATCTCCTTTAGGAGTAATATTCAAAAAATCCTCGGAGCATGAAACGAAAATGCTGCTTATTACAAGTACGACTAAAATCTTTTTCATTTTTTTCATCTTTTTCATCTTTTAATAAATTAAAATTCTAGTGAAACTCCGAATGTAACCGTTGTAGGTAATGGCTGAGTACCAAAATCCAAACCTCCCCACAAGTCACTTGAACCAGAGGCTGATACCTCAGGATCCAGTCCTTCATATTTCGTAATCGTAAGCAACTCCTGTGCGCTAACTGTAAGTGCAAGCGTTCCAAATTTCACCCAGTTTCTGGGAACATTATAGGTAAGTCCCACATGTTTTACTTTTACCCAACTTCCATTTTCAATCCATTGCGATGTATTCAAACGTTTCGCATCGGAAGTACTGCGAATATTCTTGTATTCGGCATCCGTATTTGTTGGGGTCCAGTAGTCCGTTGCAGGTCCTTTTAGCATAATGGTCCGTGCATCCGCATGAACGGTTGACATTGCAGCGCGTGCCAGATTAAATAGATCCTGTCCTTGCATTCCCTGAAGCAACAATGAAAAATCGAAGTCTTTATAAGAAATATTGTTATTTAAAGCCCATACAAAATCAGGGTTGGCATCACCAATGGCCTGACCGTCATCCTGCAGGTTATAGGCTCCGTCTCCGTTTACATCCTCGTATTTGTAATCACCAGGAACATTGCCATATTCAGCTGCTTGTTCGGCTTCTGATTCCTGCCATATTCCTAAATATTTGTATCCCCACATGGTTCCCAAAGGAAGGTCTTCCTGAACTCTGTAAGTATCTTCAGACAACATTCCGTTTCCGTTTGTTCCTGACATGAATGCGGCCTGATTTCCTAAGTCCAACACTTTATTTTTTACAGTTGAGATGTTAAAGTTCACATCCCAGAAAAAATTACGTGTTTGAACAGGTGTGTAATCAATGGTAAGTTCATAACCCTTATTGCTTACCTCACCCAGGTTTATCAAATAAGAACCGTCATCGCCATAACCAGAGTAAACAGGTAATTCCTGTAAAGTCAACAGGTCATGTGTCAATTTGTCGAAGTAGTCAAATGATACAGAAAGTTTTCCGTCAAATGTCATGATATCCACACCCAAGTCAATTTGCGTAGTTGTTTCCCATTTCAATAATGGGTTTGCGGGTGTTCCCGGAACATAACCTAAAACATTGGCACCAATACCGTAATCATAATTGTTACTATCCATCGTTGTGTAAACAAAAGGGCTGGGATTACCTGTTTGTCCCCATCCGGCACGAAACTTTAAGTTATCAAATATTTCGTTGGCTTTCATAAACGGTTCTTCAGACAAACGCCAGCTTGCAGCAAACGATGGGAATGCTCCGAATTTGTTTTCTTCCACCCTGTTCTCCGGGCCGTTTTTACCATCAACACGATAGGATGCAGTAAGATAATACCTTTGCTTATAGTTATAATTTAAGCGTCCCATATAGGCTATACGGCTCCCCTCTATATAACGAGATGAAGTACTCTGTTCATTACTTATTCCTATGGTGTAGTAGGAAGCAAGATCAGGTAGAGGCATATCTCTCCCGGTGCCTTCAACGTCCCACCTTTCTGAGGCTTCTGCTTCATAAACTCCCGTAACCATTACATTGTGCGCGTCAGCAAACGTTTTGTTAAAGTCAATTCTATTGATAAGCCTCCAGTTAAAATCCTCCCGGGAGTAACGTTCTCCATAGGGATCATTTGGCTCTAACCATGCATTCTCATAAGTTCCTTCTTGTCTGCCGAATTTACTTGCAAATCCTGTAACATTATATGTCAGGAAATCGGTAATCTTATAGTTTGCATTAAGCAGCGAGGTTACTCTATGGTCCTCCCTGAAATTGTCCTGCTCCATGGCATACATATACGGACTATCAAGTAATGCTCCGTGGTGGTCTGTATTATTGTACACCCCATTTTCTTCATCAAGCCAAATCGGTTCAGTAGGAGACCAGTTCAAAGCCTGGAAGAAAGGATGATGTTTACTTGTCCCGGTGGACAATCCACCGTTTTGAGTTTTCGATTTGGATGCTGTAATATCCAGATTCAGACTCAGGCGTTTCGATGGTTGAAAACCTATTTTTGACCTTAAAGAGTAATTTCCACCACTTTTCGTGTTGATCATTGTTCCTTTTTCATCATCATAACGGGCAGACATATAAACACTCGTTTTGTCCAGTTTTTGCGAATAGGAAATTTGATGATCGTTTTTTAACCCGGTTCGGGTAATGGCATCAAGCCAATTCGTGCCCCCATTATTTCTGAATTCTGTTATTTCTGCATCGGAGAAAGTTTGCGCCTGGTTAAAATCGTTAATATATTCAGCATACTCGGCTGCATTCATTTTATCCGGATAATCCGTATCTCTGTATGTGAAACCAGTATTTAACGATAACCGGATTAAAGGTTCAGATGAAGTCGCTTTTTTGGTCGTTACAAGAATAACACCATTTGATGCTCTTTCACCATAAATTGCCGTTGCCGATGCATCTTTCAATACTTCAATAGACTCAACGTCCTGTATCGGGCCAATAGGCGCTCCGATAACTCCATCAACAACAGTTAGCGGAGTATTGTCTCCTTCTATTGAATTTGCTCCCCTGATACGTATTTTAGTTGGAGAACCTATTGCACCTGATGTACGGGTAAGATTCATACCTGCTACCCTTCCGGATAACATATCGGAAAGCTCCCTTACAGGTTGATTTTTAAGACTCCCCATATCTACAGAAGAGACGGAACCGGTAATATCGCTTTTTTTCATTGTCCCGTACCCCACAGCTACCACCTCATCAATTCCAATCGTCTGCTCCTCCATGGTCACAGTAAATGTCGTCCTTCCTTCAATGGGAACGTCCTGAGTGCGCATGCCCACAAATGAAAACTGCAGGATTTCTCCACCATCAGGCACATCGAGTGAAAACTCACCATCGGCATTGGTAACGGTACCTACAGTAGTTCCTTTAACAACCACCGTAACACCAGGCAGTGGCAGCCCGTTTTGATCGGTTACAACCCCCGTAATTGTATTATTTTGTCGTTGTTCGCGTTCCACCCAGGGAACGGTAGTCTCACCCTTTCTGATTATGATCTGCCTTTCATACACATCGTAAGCAACTTTTTGTCCTTTCAGGGCTTCATTCATGATTTCATGAATGGAAGCATTCTTCATTTCAATCGTCAACTTTTTTTCCAGGTCAAGATCATCATTCTTATAAAGGAATACAAATTCGCTGTTGTCCTCCACAAATTCAATGAGATCAATGATCGTCCGGTTTTTCAGTTTAATGTCCAGACGCGTGGCTTGCGAATAACTGTTGGCACTCACGGTTAGGAAACTACCAACCAAAAGTAAAAGTGTAATACGCATAATCAGCCCCCATTTTCTTTTGATTCCCGGGTCAAGGGAACCGGTTAAACAATTTTTTTTCATAAATTTGACGTTTTAAATTAATACTATTATAACTTGGTATTATTTAATTCAACCCGGGAGATGAGCCACCATCTTTCGGGTTTCTTTTTTGGTTAATCGTTTTTCAAAAAAACACTATTTATTCATAGATATAATTAATATACGATTAAAAATATGTTAATTTCATACTAGTAAAATTGTTTATTCTCATAGGTGTAGCGTGGAACTCGCATTTTTTTAATTATCCTCCTGGGGGTAATTATTCTAAATGCTCCTTTCATAATGTCAAAAACGAATTATATGACTATTTAATTTAAAAAAAATATCAACAATAAGCGAAACCAGTCGATGCTCAGTAATATTGCTCATCATCAATCATTACTTGATAATGTATTGTCGTTCGCTTATTTGCATAAACGTTAAACCGGTCAAACGTTCCAGGTATTCAAAAACTTCCTCCCGTCCCTGCGTCACATCCAGCTTTCCGGTTACCTGGATACTTCCTTTAAAAGGATCATCAAACTGGAAATGGATGTTGTAATAGCGCTCCAGCTTTTTCACGATGCGGTTAAAATCGGTATTGGAAAAACTAAATAATCCTTCTTTCCAGAGCGTGTATTGCTCCACATCAACCGAATAGACACTGGTTTCCTTGCTTTTTTTATTGAAATAAGCCAGCTTTCCCGGAGTGAGTTTAACCGCTTTTTCGAATAATCCGGCCTCAGCCTTTTTTATGGAAACACCCCCCTCCTCCAGGACCGTCTGCACCGAATAATCCTCAGGATAGGCTGAAATATTAAACCGTGTTCCCAGCACTTCCACTTTTACATCTACGGTTTTTACCACAAAAGGATGCTTTTCGTCCTGGGCCACTTCAAAAAAAGCTTCTCCTGTAAGAAATACCTCACGTGTTTTATCTACAAAGCGATTGGGATAGATCAACCGGCTGCCGGCATTGAGCCAAACCCTCGAACCATCGGCAAGGGTAACCTCAGAGCGACTGCCGTAAGGAATCACCAGGGTGTTCATCCGGGGTGGCTGATTGCTATTTTCCTCAGTTATCCTTTGTTTTTGATTGATGGTAACCTGGCCATCGGTAGAATAGGACAGCTCCGACTTTCCTTCGTTGAGTGAAATCCGCTCCTCATTGTCGATGATGAGCAGCGGCTCCTGCAGCCGTGCAGGCAGTGCATTTTGGTCAACAATGACTTCTGGCTGCCTGCCTTCCATGTACAGGTAAACTAAACTACTCCCTATTACGAAAAACAAAAAAGCTACAGCGGCATAGCGCATGACACTTCTGAATGTTTTAAGCCGGTACTTTTTTTGTTCGGTCTTCTCCAGTTGAAGAATGATGCGACGAGCCAACGCCTTTTTTTCCGGTTCAGTCAATTGTTGCTTCCGGTAAAGAAGGTGCTTTTCAAACTGTGTTTTGATCTCTTTGATCTGGATGGCGTGCTCAGGATGAGCTTCAAGGTAATGCTCCCAATAAGAATTAATCTCATCAGAAGGATGGTATATCCATTTAAAAAAGAGAGGATTTTCTATGAGTCGTTCGTAATAGTTCACACGTATGGTTTAATAATTTCTGGAAATAAGAGGAAGCAGGTCAAAAAATGGGACAGATTTTTTATATGTTGCAGAACATGTTTTCAAGGAGGTCGGTAAAGAGAATGATCCACAGATTACCCAGATTATTCGCAGATGAGCACAGATAAAGAAATAAAATTATCTGTGCTCATCTGTGTGTCATCTGTGCCCATCTGTGGTTAATTCCATCAGTGTTTATCTATGGATGCAACCCGCTCACCTCCTCATAATCAAAAATAACTCCAAACTTCTTTTCCCCATCTTCTTTCGAATAGCAGACAACAAGCGATAAACCTGCTTTTTTACTGTATTGGGATGTAAATGAAGCAATTTCCCCATCTCTTTATAGGTCAATCCACTGTTGAATTTGAGGAAGAGCAGTTCTCTTTTTTGGGCATCCAGTTGACGCAATTCTTCGCGAAGCTGCAGCAATTGTTCTTCTGTGTGATCTTCCGAAGCTTCTTCCAGTGAAAATACCAGGTCGAATTGCTCCACCACCTGATCGGGATGGGTAAACCGGTATTTCTCCTTTAGTTTCCGGTAAATAATTCTTTTCAGGGTTTTAAACAAATAATATTCAAGCGATTCAGGTTTCCGGAGACCAGATCCATACCTGCAAATATCAAGAAACAGGTCTTGTATGGAATCTTCCAGCAAAGCTCTATCGGTAGTGATACGCGCGCCATAAGAAAAAAGGACATCCACAAATTCATTGTAAATGGTTTCAAATGCTCCACGGTCGCCCGCTCTGAACTTCTTCCAGATAATCTGCCAGTATTCTTTATCGGCTAATGAGTCCAAACTGATGGTTTCATAGGTTTAATCAGGGCTAAAAATAGAAAAAACATCCGGAGAAAAAAATGCCTGGAATTCAATTCGCCCCCTGAAAAACAATCTGCCCCAGGCCGGCCGCTTTTTGGTTTTTTTCATCCACATAAATGCGTACAGTCAGCCGTCCGTCTTCCACTTTAACGACCCGCTCGGTTGTCCACTCAAATTCCCCGGCATCGAGGGAAATTTCTCCGGCCGGCAGATCCTCAAAATTGACTTTTTGCCAGGTTGGCACAAACAAATCTCCCACCTTGGCGCGTATGCGGTATAAACCATTCCGGACATTGATTTCATACTCATAAAAATTTTCCGGATTTTTTCTTTCGGCTTTCGTTCCCTCAAACAGCACTTTTTTCAAACGGGCATTTCCCTCTTCTCCTTTCTGCACTGCTTCTACTTTCCCGGAAATGTTCCACTCCCCTGGTTTCCAACCCTTCCCGGCATAAGATTCATAAGTCATAACATTCTTTTGGTTCCCGTTAATGGAACGGTGCCGCCCAAAATAGACCCTTCCCCTGGAATAGGTCTTGAAATAAGCAGAAGTCTCCTTAAAATAGAGCTCATAGACCT
>CAYTDH010000111.1:0-1824 GCA_964436325.1 uncultured Tangfeifania sp. | reverse complement strand
CTGGAATAGGTCTTGAAATAAGCAGAAGTCTCCTTAAAATAGAGCTCATAGACCTGAGGAAATCCATTCACCACGTTTTTATGGCGATCGGCATAGGAGGGAATGGTATCGGATTTCAAAACGGTAAACTGCAAATGGCCCCAGCTTTCATCCCCCCAAATCGTACCCAGGGGCTCACCTCTGACAAGCTCCTGCCCATTTCTTACGATCACATTCCTTTTATTGAGATGTTCGTAAAGATAAAAAATACCTGGTTGAGCCCTACTTTCCAGTAATAAACAGGCCTCCTGCTTTTCCTGGTCCGGATGTCCTTCTTCCACCCAGGCAACATGACCCGATTCCACCGCCAGAAGCCAATGCTTTTCCAATCCGCGGACATCGTGCAGGTCAAAATCGATTCCGGAATGTAACCAACCCGAAATGCCTCCGCCCTGTTGAACGGAAATTTCATAAGAAAAAAGATAACTATCCTCCTCGGTACTCCAGATAAACCCATCATTAAAACTCACCGGAAAGGCAAACTGGTTAAAATCCAGCAACGACTCTGAAAAATCAGATAAACAGATAAGGGCATCCTTTTTCAGCAAACCATGGACTCCCTTGTCTTTTGACAACGCTTTTAAATGCTTATTATCGGCCACAAAAATGCGCAATCCGTCATTCAAAACCGGCAGCGACCTTCGGCTCACCTTTATCCAAAGGGTATCCTCCCCGATTTTCAACTGGTTGTAATGATTATGAAGCTTGAGTAAGGTAATTCCAGTGTTCCGGAAGGTAATGGTTTCCCCCTGGTCTATGTTGAAATAGAACCCGTTACCCCACTGGAAATCGGCCGGGGTTTCCTGTGCTTTTATTTCTGAAAAAAAAGCCAGGAAAAAGATTGTAATAAGAATAAAAACCTTCAATCTGTCAGCTTAAATTCGGTATTATTCATTTCAAACGGAACGTCCTGTTCCTTTTCATCGATAATTTGCTGAAAACGGGCTTTCAAATCCTGCTCAGCTGGGTTCAGTTTCTCCAAAGGATGCTCTTCGAGGCTGTCTTTCATGGTGTTAAAAAACCTTCCATCCTGGTACAGTTTATACTCCTGGTTCATTACCCAGCGGTCATGGGTAAACTTTTTCCCTCCCCAGCGGGGCGAATAATGGATAAAAACCTGTTCCTGTACTTCCTTCTCTTTTCCCTTCAGCATGGGCAAAAGGCTGCGGCCATCTGTTTTGTATTCTTCTTGTGAAATACCAGCCATTTCGCAAAAAGTGGGCAGAAAATCATTAAAAGAGATCATTGCCTCGCTTACCCTGCTTTTCTGAATTATCCGGGGCCAGTTAACAATGAGCGGTACATGATTGCCGGTATTGATGTTCAATCCCTTTCCGCCTCTGACTTCACCATAATTTGTTGATGTATAAACACTGGGGTGGGTTCCGTTGTCTGCCGTAAAAATAAACAGCGTATTTTCCCAAACCCCTTCTTCTTTGAGCTTTGCTTCAATCTGACCAGCGATTTTATCGGTATAGGCCATCATATCGGCGAAATAAGCAGTATCGTTTTCATAGCGCCGGTCAGGATCCGACCATTCGGGTGAATCGGGGGTTGGTACAAACGGATCATGAACCAGCACCATCGGATAGTAAACAAAAAATGGCTGGTCAGATTTTCGCTCAATAAAATCGCACACAAAATCAGCAAATACCTGGGGACCATAAACATCTTCGTCACGGGGTAAATCCACGCCGTTTTGGGTAATCAGGGAATTGGCAAACCGCTCTCCCTCCGAACGTTTATGATGCAATTGCCATAAACTGTATTCATCAAACCCAAAAT